>RFJE01000372.1 GCA_003695005.1 Candidatus Hydrogenedentota bacterium
AGAGCTGTGGAATTATATTCAAACAAAGTCGAGAAACCTGAAGATATCAGCATCGCAACTTGCTGACATTGCACTTCGGATGTATTTAGAGGCGCTTGTCTATCGCTTGCTGCTTACAAAAGGTGGTGAACCTACTAAAAGCTGGGAATTCCACCTACGGGGGTTTTTATTCCTGCATAGTTACGCAAAAAAAATAGCTTCCGATAGGCCAAAAACCCTTGAAGTGCACTTTTTTACCCTGTGGAAGCCGCCAAAGCGGCAGCGGGATGGGTAAAGCCGTCGTTTCCAGCTTCTAGAACCCACACTTTTTATTACACTACCACTTTCTTGCAGGCAACCTCTGCGTAAAGCAAAATCATGCCAAATTTAGATTTTTCTCATCGTTTTACAGGGAAAGATTAAGTGCTTACCTCTACACAATCTGTTTTAATTGTTTACCAATGGTTGCTAAGAAAATAGGATCTTCTTGCTTATGGGAAAACTCTTGTGGGGTATAGACGATCATATCGATTCGAGGAAAAATATCGGTTAAATCTAAAAAGGCCTTGCCACGTTCTACAAATGGTGCGCTTGTTTTTGTTACTAAAATCAGATCAATATCACTTTGTGAATGAAATTCACCTGTAGCAAAAGATCCAAACAGCCAGGCAGAAATGACTCTTCCTTTTAAAGCAGTTTGCAATTTCTGAATAAGTTCTTTTTTATCTAGCTTTCGTAAATCAAACCTGTCATCCGGATAAATGATAACACCACTCATAATTCTTTTTGCGCAATCTGCAAAATTGTTTTTGCTAAGTTTAATGCTTCTTCTGCTTGCTCCTGAGTAAAAAACTCAAAAGGGGGTAAATGATCGGGTAAAACATCAGGGTAGCGCCCTGTGGTATAATATAAATCTAAAATCGAGGCTGCTTTTAAAATTTCTCCATTTAAATTTAAATCTCTTGCAATCTGTTTAATAGAATGACTTCTTACCTCATTTGCTCCTCGCGCATAGGCTACTGCTTTTAAAGCTTTTTCACCAACTTGTTGGCAAATAAAGCATACTTGCGCAAAATATCCCGACTGAAAAGAGTCTTCTGCCCATGCTAAATCATTTTCTGCTTGTTTAAGCCACGCAGTTGCTTTTTGTTCGAAGGAACTCACATCCCATCTTACTAGTAGTCAACCATTCGTCAAGAGAACTCTCTCGCTTGACTGCGTGTCTTTAAGTTTTGAAATCATGCATGTCTGTTCCGAAAAAGAAATATATAACCACTCCTATTTATTATGTTAATGCAAAGCCACATTTAGGTCATACATACACAACCATGTTATGTGATACTTTAGCAAAGTATTACCGTTTTGCCGGCAGCGATGTTTTCTTTTTAACCGGCACCGACGAGCATGGCGATAAAATAGTAAAAGCAGCTAGTAAAGAAGGTAAAACCCCGCAAGAATACACAGATTTTATTTCGAGTTTATTTCGTACAACTTGGGATACTTTACATATTGAGTATGATGATTTTATTCGAACAACAGAAGATCGGCATAAAAAAGTTGTTAGGCAAGTATTGCAAATCATCTATGAAAAAGGGGATATTTATCTAGCAGATTACGAAGGGCTTTACTGCACAGGCTGCGAACGATATTTAACAGAAAAAGAACTCAACGAAAAAGGCGAATGTCCTGACCATCTTACAAAGCCGGAACTTATTCAGGAAAAAAATTACTTTTTTAAATTGCAAAAGTATTTACCGAAAGTAAAAAAACATATTGAAGAGAATCCGGATTTTATTTCTCCGGATCGTTACCGTAACGAAGCTTTAGGTGCCATTGAAGAGCTTATAAAACAAGGCGAAGACTTGTCTATCTCGCGACCTAAAGCACGTCTTACGTGGGGAATTGAATTGCCATTTGATTCTTCGTTTGTAACATATGTTTGGTTTGATGCACTTTTAAATTACATTAGTGCTCTTGGCTATCCTGATAATGAATTATACACAAGGTTTTGGCCTGCCCATCATTTTATTGCAAAAGATATTTTAAAACCACATGCTATTTTTTGGCCGGCTATGTTAATGGCAGCTGAAATTCCCCTTTATGAGAAACTTTCCGTTCATGGTTATTGGCTTGGTTGGGGGGATATTAAAATGTCTAAATCTTTAGGAAATGCCGCTGACCCATTAGAACTTACAAATAAATTAGGTGAGGATGCCCTTCGCTACTTCTTAGCACGAGAAATGCGGTTTGGATCAGATGCAAAATTTTCCGAAGAAATTGTTATTACTCGACTCAATACCGAACTTTCCAATGAAATTGGAAATTTGTTTCAACGCACTTTGTCGATGATATTAAAATATGCCAATCATCTGCCAAAACCGCAGTCGCATGATATTGAGCAGAAACTGAATGCAATCCTGCAGGAAGTACAAACAGAGTATCACAAGACAATGCAAAAAGAGCGCACTGATTTAGCCATTGAGCAAGTTTTAAAAGTAACCGGTTTTTTAAATAAAGCCATTGAAGAATATAAACCATGGGAAATGGCAAAAACCAATGACGAAAATTTACTCCCGCTCCTTACCACAATTTTTCGAGGGACTCTTGTATGCTTTGCTTACTTACGGCCTTTTTTACCAAATACATGGGAAAAGCTAACAAACTTAATTTCGTTTGTGCAAAAAGAAGTATTCCCGAAAGAACTTTCTGCAATAGAGTGGGATACACAAAATATGGAAAAACCAAAACCTTTTTTTCCTCGCTTTACCAACGAGAACCACTAAAAATTTCCGGGGTTAAAATTGTATCTTTGCGACTTGGCTCTTCTGTTTGCGGATACTCCACAACATAATGAAGTCCCCGACTCTCTTTCCTCCTAACAGCACAGCGTACAATAAGTTGCGCTACAAGCGCCATATTCCGCAACTCTAATAACTTTCTATCCACAACGGAAGATCGGTAAAAATGCAAAATGTCCCGATAAAGGTGGTCAATTCGATTTAAGGCAATTTCTAATCGTTCTTCCGAGCGTACAATGCCAACATAGTCCCAAAGTAATTTTTGGATTTCTTCCCTGTCATGACGCACAATCACTTTGTCTTTTAAAGGTTTTACCCGTGTAGAGTCCCAATCCGGAATATTGACTTTTTCTACCTTTTTTTGTTTTAACATTTCTTTTGTTTTTTGAGCGGCTCGATACGAAAACACCAATGCTTCTAATAAAGAATTCGATGCCAATCGGTTTCCTCCATGCACTCCTGTCGAAGCTGTTTCCCCTACGCAAAACAAATTTTTTAAATCAGTTTTTCCATCATAATCGGTGATAATACCACCACAAATATAGTGAGCTGCCGGAATAACAGGGATTCTTTCTTGCGTCATATCAATGCCAAATTTGTGTTTTAAAGTCTCGTAAATTAAAGGAAATTCTTTTTTTGTTTCTTCTGCATCTTTATGACGCACATCTAAAAAAACGCACTCATCTCCACTTTGTTTTAAAACTGTATCAATAGCCCGAGCAACAATGTCGCGGGGGGCAAGCTCTGCGCGACTATCAAAATCAGGCATAAAACGCTTGCCTTGCTTATCGACTAAATAAGCACCATATCCCCGCAAAGCTTCGGATATTAAAAAGGCGGGTTGCACCGGACGATACAGCGCCGTTGGATGAAACTGCACAAACTCCATATTGCGAATTCTACAACCGGCACGGTAAGCCATGGCATAACCATCTCCTGTCGCAACAACAGGGTTTGTGGTAAAGGGATACACCTGTCCTGCCCCGCCTGTAGCAAGCATTGTAAACTTAGCTTGCATAGGTTTTACCTCTCCGGTTTTTTCGTATAAAAGGTAAGCTCCATAACAAGTAGTAGCTTTTTTAGCGTCTCGAACAACATGGTGCTCGGTAATTAAATCCACAGCCATCACTTCTTCATGAATCTTTACATTGTACTTTTTTTGAATTTGTTTTAATAAAAAATTATGTAAATCTTTCCCTGTGTGGTCTGCCACATGAACGACACGGTGCAAGCCATGGCCCCCTTCTCGTCCTAAATGCAACTTTCCTTCTTTGTCACGAGTAAATTCTAATCCAAGTTGCATTAAGTCTTGAATACGCTTTGGCCCTTCGGTCACTAGAATTTTTACAGCCTTCGTATCGCATAAACCGGCACCTGCTCTTAAGGTATCTTCGTAATGATGATGCCAATCGTCATTTTCCCCAATGGCTGCTGCAATCCCCCCTTGTGCTCGGCGCGTGGCACTTTCTTCTTGCTTTCCTTTTGTAACAATATGAATATTTAAATCTTTTGGTAAATGAAGAGCGTAGTACAATCCGGCTAAACCCGACCCTAAAATTAAAACATCAACGGACTGGTCTTTCACGACATATCCGAGTCTTCGGATACACTCTCACTGTCTTTCTTTTTTTTAGTACTTTTTGTGGCTTTCTTTTTACTTGTTTTTTTGCTGCTTTTTTTTGTACTTTTTCTTGTTGCTTTCTTTTTGGCTTTTTTCGAAGCCTTTTTGGTAGTGTTCTTTTTTGTGTTTTCGTTTTCTAGAACATCTGCTTCGATGTTGGATCGCGCGCTTAAGACGGCATGAGCTAATTGAAATAAATTTTCGACTCGTGCTTTTAAGTTTTCAAACTCGGCTAATTTTTGAGAGATGACTTCCTGAATATCCTGTTGTCGAAAAGGTTTTTGCAAGACAGGTATCCCTAACTGAGTAGCTTCGCTTTCAATTTTACTAACATTGTTTCCCATTAAAATAAAATTTTGATGATGAAATTGCGGTAAGAGCTTTACCATATTGCGAATAAAATCGAGACCCTTTAAAGAAGTTTCTGCATCCTGTTCAATTAATACAAATAAATAACCATCTTGATCAAATAGCTGGTCCGGCAACTCTGGTGGTTGTGGCGCTCCTGAATCGGTAGCAGGTGGTAGATCTACTTCTACTTTTTCTTTTTTCTTTGTACCCTGCTTAATTCCCTGGAATTCATTTAATGCTTGCTCGTATTGGATTAACTCTTCGGCAATATGGTGTGGCAAATAGGCACCTTTTTCCTGTAATTCTTTTTCCGCATCTCGAAACCTATATACCGATTCAAACTGAAAGGGATAGTCTTTCAGCATTACTTTTAAAGAGTCAATAAAGCTGTGATTATCTTCTACTATCAGGATTCTGTATGACATTTGCTTTTCTCGTACCCACTCGTGTCAGTTTTTTGATTAGCCAAAAAAGCGTTTTGAGTCAGCCCGACAATTCTTTTCTAACGAAAAAACACATCTGCAATATCCTGAAAAATGACATAAAGTCCAAAAGTAATTAAAACAAGCATAAAAATTCGTGTTATGCTCATCATTGTTTTTAAAGGGACTGGCTTGTACACAGCTTCAATTGTATAAAATAAAATATGTCCGCCATCTAACACAG
This sequence comes from Candidatus Hydrogenedentota bacterium, assembly GCA_003695005.1. Lineage (GTDB taxonomy): Bacteria > Spirochaetota > Leptospiria > Turneriellales > J094 > J094. Next base: position 5,416 of record RFJE01000372.1, read on the forward strand.
GAATAGGCAAAATATTCATAATCCCAAGTACAATAGTAATTTGAGCAAGTAAGAACCAATAATAATCCCAACCATGTTTTACGGATTCCGCTGCAATGGCAGCAATTTTAACAGGCCCTGAAATATTCTTTTGAAACGATATCTTACCCTCGATAATGCGATAAAGTCCTACTAAAGTAGATTTCGTGGTAAAAATAGCTTGGTTCCAAGTACGAGAAAAAGAAGAAATCAAATCCGAAGGCAAATTTGCTTTTTCTGCTTGCAGTCCTTCGGAAAGTAAAATACCTAGCATCCCCCGCTTTTCTATTTGTATTTTAGCCTGTACTTCCACAGCTCCAATTCTAAACGATAGCTTTTCACCTTTTTCTTTCAAGTGTTTTTGTATTGCTTTTTTCAGATCATCCCATGTAGAATAATTATTTCCATCGATGTAAATTTTTTGTATTTTTTGTTTATCCCATGCACCGATTTCCATCTTATCAATCGTTTGCTTTGTTTGGATATCGTATATGTTTTTCAATAGAAGTAACTCCTTTTTTTCCACAGTTTTATGAAACGTAAGCTTTTCACTTCCATGGCGTAAAGCAGTCACCGGTACTTTTTCTCCAATATGTTCATTTAATACCTTGCGAAGATCGGCAATACTCGAAATGGATTTTCCCGCAACCGAGACAATTCTATCCCCTTGTTTAAATTCCCCATCTTCAAATTGCACATCTTGCTGTATAATTAAAGAAGAATGCCCATAAGGACGAATTCCTATCATAAAAGGCATACCTTCTCCT
>RFJE01000039.1 GCA_003695005.1 Candidatus Hydrogenedentota bacterium
ATCTAACCCACTGTTCGGTTAGGGGAGAAGGGGGGATACCTTCCAGCCCTCCCGGCCTGACGGTCTTGTTCTTAACAGGCGATTAATTTAATAATGAAGCGAGGGACGCAATCCTCTATGCAACACTTTCTGGCCATTTCTGATTTCTCCGCCGATCAACTGTGGAAATTCCTGTACAAAGCTAAAGAATTAAAAGAAGATATCGATTTAATTATGAATTCCCTACAATATGGGCGATAGCATTTCGATATGCTTCCCGTGTAAAACTCGCTGTATTGGAAAATCCTTTCGCTCTAGAAAAACTTAATTTTTCAAAGCGAAAAATGGCAGCTAAAATTTCTTCTTCGGAAGAGTTTTCCATTAAAATTCCATTTTCTTCTGTGATGTAACTAGCCACAGGATTGTGTCTAGAAGCAATGACTGGGATTCCCATTTTAAGCGCTTCAAATGCCGTGCTGTCAAAACCACGAAAAGGCGATAAAACTGCTTTTGCTTTTGCCATTAAAATCGCTTTCTCTGTAAGAGAAGCAAGCAAGGTAAAAGATTCATTAAATTGCATTTTTGTTTGAAACTCACTGGGCAATTTATCAAAAGAAGCAAATACAATTTTATCTTTAATGTACCGAAATGCATTGACCACATTTTCCCAAACAGGATAGTGCATTAGCGAGGGCGAAATAAAATAATACTCGGGATCTTCTTTCCTGCTTTCGTAAAATATGTGATCTGCTACACAGGGGGGAATTAATTCTGCTTTTTTCTCGTACAACGTTTCAACTTGCTTACGACTTGTTTCGCTAATGCAAAAAATTTTTTCTGCTTTTGTAATGGCTTCTTTTTCTAATGCAGCGGCTTCTTTCCATTGGTCTTCTTCTGGTTTCCCATAAATTTCTTTTAAGCGTGGATTTTCAACAAGCGTTTCATAAGGAATTTGCACTGGTAAAGATGGCTCTAAAAAAAGTAAATGACTTTTCTCTACAAAAGGACAAAGCAAGAAAAGTTTAGAAGCATGTTGTCCAATGCTGAATAAAAAAACCGAGTTTTCTTGAGATATAGCTAAATGACGACAAATTTTTTCTGTTTCTGCTTGCTTTAAAATAGAGAACCAACGAGAAAAATTTTTCCAAGGATTGCTCGGAAGTTTACTCTCGGCTTCGGCAAGACTTATGTCGGCAAAAAAAGGACTTAAAACACTTTTTTCCCATTTCAGTGCAACCGACTTGTTTGCCTTAAGCGCTTTTAATGTATTTTCTAGTAAGAATAAATCGTAGTTTTCGTGTAAAATCCAATCTGTGCTAACAACTCTTTTTACAGACTTACTCACTTTTTAGCGGAAATCCTTTTTGCGCTAAATTGGCAACAACATTATCTTGCATTTTTTTAAGTTCTTTGCTGGAAATCGTTCCATCTTCCTTCCGCCACTCAATCCGAATCGAAACCGATTTTTTCCCTTCGGGAATTGGTTTGCCATCATACTCTTTTAAATATGTTATGTTTTCTAAATAAATTCCCTTTGGCCAAGAAATATTCTGAATGGTTTCTTTCATTTTTGAAAATGGTAATTTTTTATCCGCTAAAATGGTTACTTCAAAATCCGCCGGTGGAAACGGATTTAAGCGTTTATACTTTGCCGTTGGACTTAAAGAAAGTAAATCATCTAAAAAGCACTCTAAATACAGCACCGGTCTCTCTATTCCATAGCGCTCTGCAAGAGCTGGATGAAGCTGACCATAATCAATAGAAACCTGTCTTGAGGATGTAGAGACAATGCCTGCTCGTCCTGGATGAAAAATACCTGATTGGATATTTTCATAAATGAGTTCATTTTCGTCCTGGCCAAGCCGGATAAAAATATCTGCTGCATAGCTACGCAATTTTTGCAAAGCTTGTTTTATGGCATCCTGGTTTTTAGATTCTTCGGTAGACAGTAACCAAAGAGCTGCTAAAAAATTTTTTTCATCCGGCAGGCTTTCTTCGTCGGGCTTATTTAAATTCTTAGGAATAAAAATTCTCTCTATCTCGAATATTTTTAAAGAAGAAACAGCTTTGTAATTTTCCGCAGCACTTTTTAAAAGTGCAGGAACAGGCGAAATTCTTAAATAAGGTGTATCTTCCGAAATTGGATTGGCTAGCCGGATGGCGGTTTGGCTAAACCGGGTATCTGCTTCCACATCTTCTTTCGATACAAAGGCATACTGGTATGTTTCTAAAAAACCATACGCATAAGCAAGCAACCTACGAAGAGAGTGTTCTAAATCCCGTAACTTATTTTTATACTGCGGAACTTCGCATAAAACTGAAATCGGGGTTGGCTGAATTTCGGCATACCCTATCATCCGACCAACTTCTTCGACAATGTCTTCGGGAATGGTTAAATCGTAATACGACCGATAGCTTGGAATTTGTGCTATCCAATCATCACCTTTTTCTTGAACTTGAATTCCAAGCTTTTGTAAAATGTTGAGGATGGTATCATTTTTTAAGTCGGGCTTACCAAGTCTTTTGCGAATAACATCGGGATGAAATTGGATTTTATTTTCCCGTGGCTTCTCG
>RFJE01000373.1 GCA_003695005.1 Candidatus Hydrogenedentota bacterium
ACATATTGGTGCTTACCAAATTGAAACAAAAGATGGAAAAATTACTTTTTTAGATACACCCGGGCATGAAGCTTTTTCCGCCATGCGTGCACGAGGCGCACAAGTTACCGATATTGTTGTTTTAGTCGTAGCGGCAGATGATGGAGTAAAGCCACAAACAGTGGAAGCCATTCATCATGCAAAGGATGCGAAAGTTCCTATTATTGTAGCCATTAACAAAATTGATTTAGAAGATGCAAACCCGGAAAGGGTTAAGCAAGAGCTTACCCAACATGAATTAGTGCCTGAAGAATGGGGTGGTGACACGCCTATGATTCCCATTTCCGCATTAAAAAAGCAAAATTTAGATACTTTGCTTGAGGTCATTCACACAACAGCTGAAATTTTAGAATTAAAAGCCAATCCTAACAAACGAGCATCCGGAACCGTCATTGAGGCAAAACTAGACCAGGGTCGAGGGCCAGTAGCCACCTTACTTGTCCAAAGTGGTACTTTAAAACAAGGTGACCCGCTTATTGCCGGTTTAGAGGGTGGACGAGTAAGAGCTCTTTTAAGTGACCGAGGGGAAAAGCTAAAACAAGCAGCACCGTCCACCCCTGTGGAAGTGCTAGGGTTATCAGGCGTCCCTAATGCAGGAGATCCATTCCATGTTTTAAAATCAGAAAAAGAAGTAAAAACCATTATGGAAAAACGCCAGGAGCTCGCTCGTCAACAGCAAGCCCAGGCACGTAAGAAAGTAAACTTAGAAAACCTAAATACTGTTATCGAAGAAGGGAAATTACAAGAACTGAAAATTATTATTAAAGCTGACGTAAAAGGATCGGCAGAAGCGCTAGAAGCAGCTTTAGCAAAACTGTCCAATCCCGAAGTGCGGGTCAATGTCATTTTTTCAGGAACAGGAGAAATTACAGAATCCGATGTCATGCTTGCTTCGGCTGGGAATGCAATCATTATTGGGTTTAACACAAGGGCAAATGCAAAAGTAAGAGAAATTGCTTCGAAAGAAGGCGTGGAAATTCGGTATTACAATATTATCTATAATGTAATTGATGATATTACAGCAGCCATTGAAGGTATGCTCTCACCCGATGTGGATGAAGAAGTCATTGGAGAAGTGGAAATAAGGCAAATCTTTAAAATTTCTTCTGTCGGCACAGTGGGCGGTTGTATGGTAACTTCGGGTGTAGTAAAGCGGAACTCTCTTGTTCGCGTCATTCGAGATGGAGTGGTTATTTACGATGGTAAACTTGCTAGCTTAAAACGTTTCCAAGAAGATGTCGCCGAAGTAAAAGAAGGGTTTGAATGCGGCATTTTAATTGAAGGTTTTAATGACATTAAGCCACAAGATCGATTGGAAGTTTACGAAAAAGTAGAGAAAAAACGATCGATTGATGAATTACAATCAAGTGAACAGCAAACACACTCAAAAGTAGATAAAACGTGAATGAAATTCGGAAAAAAAGAATCGAAAAACGGATTTTAATTTTACTCAATGAGTTGTATTATAGAGAGCTTAAAGATAAAGATTTAGGCTTTTGTACTTTTTTAAAGGTAGAACTGAACAAAGACGGAACGGTAGCTAAAGTTTATGTATCTTTATTCGGTGAGCCTAAAGAAACAAGAAAAAGCTACTTTGCCTTAAAACGAGCCTCGAAATTCATTGCCTCTCGTATTAGCAAAGCTCTTCGTTTAAGAGTAACTCCTCGAATTGATTTTATTATCGACACTTCGTTAGATAACATCGAAAAAATTGACAAAATTTTAGATGAACAGCGAATCTCGGCAAAACGCGGAGATTCGGAGAATCTAGATTCAAAATAGGGCAAATGAAAGTAATTCAGAGGATGAAACTGCTTGAAAGAGTGTCTCGGTTTTTCAGTTAGGAACAAAGAGTCTGTACGTCAACTATCGCACAGACTCGCGTGTGTGCCAACAGGAGGTTGACGTACAGGATATAAATAAAAGCGCCCGTAGCTCAGTTGGATAGAGCGTCGGACTTCGAATCCGTGCGTCGGAGGTTCAAGTCCTCCCGGGCGTAATTTTATTATTTAGGTTGTATTAAAGAAGATATTCATGCTGAACATTCCAAAATTTCCTATCAATAATTCTCTTTGGGTAGAAGGTAAATTCCTGTGGGGGAAAAAATTAGCAAAAGAAATTAGAAATTTGCTAAAAGAAAAAGTCGCTACTTTACAGCAAAAACCCGGTTTAGCAGTGCTTTTAGTCGGGGATGATACTGCTAGCGAAGTTTATGTAAAAAGCAAAGAAAAGGCTGCTTTAGAATGTGGCTTTCATTCAATTGTTCGTCGTTTACCGGAAAATGCTTCGGAGAAGGATGTTTTAAACCGTATTTATGCTTGGAATGACGATCCGAACATCCATGGAATTTTAGTACAGTTACCTTTGCCAAAACACTTGCCCGAACAAAAAATTTTACAGTCTATACTTCCAGAAAAAGATGTAGATGGATTTCATTTTGTCAACATGGGAAAACTATTCGCGGGAGAAGAAGGAATCATTCCCTGCACTCCTTTAGGAATTGCAGTTATGCTTTCTTTACTTCCCGAAGATTGGACCGGGAAAAAAGCGGTTGTACTGGGAAGGTCTAATATTGTCGGGAAACCTATGGCACAAATTTTAATCTCTGCTTTTAATATGACGGTAACGACTTGCCATTCTAAAACAATCCATTTAGAGGAAGAAATTTCAAGATCGGATCTCGTTGTCTCTGCGATGGGAAAGAGAGAGGTGGTGTTACCGGAGATGCTAAAAGACAATTCCACTATTATTGATGTGGGCATTCACCGCGTCGAGGGAAAACTCTGTGGGGATTTAGACTATAAAGCAATGGAAGATAAAGTTCATTACATTACCCCTGTTCCGGGGGGAGTTGGTCCCATGACCATTGCCATGCTCTTATACAATACTTTTGTAAATGCGGGAGGAAAATTATGAGTGAACTTCCTCCTTCAGAAAAATATCCAAATCCGGAAACTGCTTTTTTTTACGAGGACTTTGAAGTTTTAGGTTATTCTGCGGGCGAGAAAAAAATAACAGGAAAAAAATGGCTTCCCGCAACTGCAAAGAAAAAAGCTCTTTTAATTGGCGGAGTGCATGGCAACGAAACAGAAGGGGTGATGTTTATGGAAGCATTCTGCCGCGAGTTTATTATCCCTCACTCTTTTCCTTTTCCAGTTGGTCTATATGTAATTCCTTGTTTAAATCCCGATGGCTTTTTTGCATACGAGCGGGGTAATAA
>RFJE01000374.1 GCA_003695005.1 Candidatus Hydrogenedentota bacterium
AAAGAAGTTTTATCAGAAGATGGATGGCTCAATACCGGCGACTTAATGACGCTCACAGTAGATGGGGAACTTTGTTTTGTAGGTCGATCTAAAGATACCATTGTGCTTTTTGGGGGGGAAAATGTTGAGCCAACCCCTATCGAAGAGAAACTAAAAGAGTCACCCTATATTGACCATTGTATGGTAGTAGGGCAAGACCAGAAGTTTCTAGGAGCTTTAATTGTTCCAAACGAGGAGGAACTTTTAAATTGGGCAAAAGCAAATGGAGTTTCGGGAACGACATTATCTGAACTTATCCAAAATCCAAAGGTCGAGGCCTTAATTAAGGATGAATTAAAAAGACTTGTAAATGCAAATCCTGCATTTAAATCGTTTGAAAAAGTACCACATTTTCGTTTAATTGGCAAACCGTTCGAAAAAGGGGAAGAGCTCAATAATACATTAAAACTTCGCCGGCATGTGGTAACCGAAAAATATAAAGATTTAATCAATAGTATGTATGCTTAAATTAGAAAAAGTCCGCCGAATTTGGGCGGGCTTTGTTACGATAAGCACGATTTTCTTAGCCATTGAACTGCCGATACGTATTGCGTTTCGACTAGAAAGTTTGCAACATATTTACATGTTTGAAATTTTTTGGACGGTGTTATACACAATAGATATCTTTGTAAAGTTTGTTACCCCTATAAAAATAAAGTTTCAAATCATTACAGATAAAAAAGAAATTGCAAAACATTACTTAAGAAAGTGGTTTTGGGTCGATTTACTTTCTGCTTTTCCATGGTTTATCATCTTTGGTCCTTTTTATGGTTCTCTGTTGCGGGGAGTTCGTTTTTTTTATTTTTTTCGGTTTCACAAAGCGACACGAAGTCCTCGCTTTACTCTCGCTCTGCAAAAATGGCTACCTCTTTCTCTGCTAAAACCGGGGATTATCCGCCTATCATTTTTTGTTTTTGGTCTTTCCCTATTAGCACATTGGATTGCTTGTGGATGGGTCTTACTTGGCCATAGCAGTGGGCAGATTTTGTTGGATTATGGGAATGCTATTTATTGGACGATTACTACATTAACCACTGTTGGTTATGGTGATATAACCCCTACCATGCTAACACAGAAGTATTATACCATGTTTGTAATGCTGATTGGGGTGGCTAGTTATGGCTATGTAATTGGAAACTTAGCGAGTCTTTTAGCAAATATGGACATGGTTCGGGAAAAGCATTTAGAAAAGTTAGATAGAATCCAGGCTTTTTTGCAGTATCGTGGAATACCTAAAGAAATGCAGGAAAGAATTTTTTCTTACTATGAGCATGTATGGGAGCATCATTTAGATATTAGCGAAACAGATATTTTAGAAGAATTGCCTAGAAGCTTACGAACAGATTTATCGGTATTCCTGTATGGAGATATTTTAGCGAAAGTGCCTTTTTTCCGGGACGCAAATCCCGATTTAATTCGGGATATTGTAACTCACTTAAAGCCAACAGTTATTCCACCAAACACCACTTTTATTCAGTATGGGGAAATTGGGGATCGGATGTTTTTTATTTCGTATGGTGAAGTAGAAGTTTTCAATGAAGATTTTACAATCAAATATGGTACGCTAAGAGAAGGCGATTTTGTTGGAGAAATGGCTCTCATTTTAAATGAGCCACGAAATGCTAATGTGCGTACCGTAGGCTACTGTGATTTATACCAGTTAAAGCAAGAAGATTTTAAGCGCATCATTACAAAGCATCCGGAATTTCAAAAACATATAAAAGAAGTCATGCGAACGAGAAAACATTCATGATAACGATACGGCGCAAAAGCAGAGGTAAATTAAAAAAGGGAAATCCAGCTAGATTTTTAGACTAGTCTGTATAAAAACAAGTCGCAGGAAAACCTGCGACTTGTTACCATTAGTTATTTTTTGTTCTAAAGACATTCACAGGATTTGTTCCGTCTCCCGTGGTTAAGATAAGATAATCTACACCACCGTCATTTACAGTGGCAGAGGAAAAAATCCTTGTATCTGCTGTAGTCTTATTTGTGCCAGTTAGGCCAAAGTTCGTATGAGCCAATGAAAAATCAGATTCTAATGGTGCTGTACCCGACGGAATGGCTCCTCCTGTGGAAGCGGCATTGTTAAAATCCACCCGCCAGATATTGACTCCATAAGTTGCATTGTCGTAGCCTATATACATGTACGATCCGTTAAACTCAAGCAAGGTAATGTGAGTATTTTCGGTATCACATTTATTAGGTGCTGTTCCACATTCTGCTTTATCACTCATATCCGATCGTCCATCCCCTGCAGATCGTTCAGCAACAAGAATCCAATCGGCCGCACCTTTAGGAGCACCTGTTGTGCCTTTTGGTAACATCCAGATTTGGGGTACTTCTTGTCCACTAGGACAAGTTTGGTTATTAGTACTCGTAATGGTTTGTACGGTTGTGCTACGACAAGCATTGCGGATTAAATATAAATCTCCATTAGGAGCAGTACGCATTGCAGGAATGGCCTTAATAGCAGGAGTAACTTTATTTTGGGGTACAAGACAATCCCAATC
>RFJE01000375.1 GCA_003695005.1 Candidatus Hydrogenedentota bacterium
GTATCAGATCCTATTTATGTAATGGAAAAAGGGTTTCGGGATTGGGATTATAACTTTGAAGTGAAAATCAATCCACATTATTCTAATGATGAAGTTTTTGAACTTGCGAAGCTTTACAACCAGCGTTGGTTGCCACTAAAAGCTCAAATTCGTGCTCATCGCCAGAAAAAAATGAGCGAAAAATCCGAAATTGACATCGATGATATTTTACTCTAATGCCTCGTTACAGCGTCAAAGGATTAGATGCTTCGGGTAAAGATGTTCATATTGTCATTGTTGCGCAAAGCCAGCAAGAGGCAAACGAAAAAGCACTAGCTCGTGAAATTCTTGTCCGCGAGGTTAAACCTGTAACAACGGCAAAATATAAAATCAAGTCCGATGAAAAACTAAATTTCATTCGTCTTTTAGCTGTTACCATAAAAAGTGGCTTACCAATTCTTGATGGCTTAAAAACGATATTAAAAGAAAATTCCTCTCAAAAATTACAGCACCTTGTACTCGATATTTTAGATGATATTGAGCGAGGAGAGTCTCTCTCGAATGCATTAGCCAACCGAGAAGGTGTGTTTGATGAGCTAACCATTGCTCTTACAAAAGCAGGGGAAGCTTCGGGGAAATTAGCCGAAGCTCTAGAGCAACTTTACCAATATGAAAACCAAAGTTTTCAATTTCGTAAGAAATTAAAAAGTGCACTGTCGTACCCTGCTGTTGTCTTAGGCTTTTCTTTTTTAACTGTTTTTATTTTTATGGGCTTTATTGTGCCTCGCTTTAAAGAAACATACAGTAGCTTTGGGGGGAAATTACCTGCTATTACTACGTTTTTAATGGATATTTCTGATTTTGTAGCTGATTACTTTGCCCTAGTACTAGCTGCTTTCATTGGGTTGCCGATTTTATTTTTTCGTGCATGGAATTCACCAACATATAAAGCACAAGCAGAAATTTGGTTCATGAAAATTCCTATTTTTGGAGAAATTTATGAATCTTCCTTGCACATACGTTTTGCAAGGACTCTAGGTACCATGTTAAAAAATCAAGTATCTTTTTTAGATGCCCTTTTTTTAGCATCCGAAGCAACCGAATCGGCGTGGTTTGCTAACGCCATTTCTCGAGTTACCGAACAAGTTCGAAGCGGGATTTCTTTTTCGGAAAGTTTAGAAGAAATGCATATTGTGCCAGAATTTTTTTTGCAAATGGCTAAAATGGGCGAAAAAACAGGTCGTTTAGGAGAATTACTTTTAGAAGCTGCAGACTTTTACCAAGATAATTTAGACCATAAAGTTTCTACGTTGCAAAGTGTTTTGCAACCCGTCGTAGTAATATTTTTAGGTGCTTTTATTGGATTTTTAGCACTAGGCTTATTTTTACCTATGTTTAACTTACCTGGTGTTCTAAAATAATTCAGATTCTCTTTGCTTGACAGCTAGACTAAAAATAAGGATTTGGCGCAATGCCAAAAATAAAAACAAACCGTTCTGCTAAAAAAAGATTTCGTGTTACGGCGAGTGGCCGATTAAAGCGAGCAAAAGGATTTAAAAATCATATTTTAACAAAGAAAAATCGCAAACGAAAAAGAAATTTAAGACAAAGCGGATATGTAAATCCTGCAAATGCAGAAAATATGAAGCGTTTAATTGGATTAAAGTAAGGAAAGAATTATGAGAGCTGTTAATGGAACTATTCATAAGAATCGTCGAAAGAAAATTTTAAAACGAGCGAAAGGATTTTTAGGTGGGCGTGGTCGCTTGTATCGTACAGCGAAAGACGCTGTAATGAAATCCGGCCAATGGGCATATCGCGATAGGCGAGTTAAAAAACGCGATTTCCGCAGGCTATGGATTACTCGCATTAATGCAGCATGCCGGCAAGAAGGAATTTCTTATTCGAAATTCATGCACGGCTTAAATAAAAATAATGTAAAAATAAACCGAAAACAACTGAGTGAGTTAGCAATTCACAATCCGGAAGCTTTTAAAAAACTTGTTGAGCTTTCTAAAAGCGCGTAAATGGTTTACGTTTTTAAGCGCACTTCTTATAAGTGCACTATTTTTTCATAAGCTTATTGCCGTAGAACAAAGCAAGCAACAAACACAAAAACAGAATGTACAAATCAGTATTGAAGATGAGCTGAGGGACGAAAAGAGCGCACAAGAAAAAATTCCTCGAAAAAAAATAAGTGTTGAAGGCACGGATGAATCATCCTTAGATTTTTTAGAAAAGCCTGTATCCCCGTTTAAAACAAAATTCCACGATAATGAAAAAATCCAAGAAGAATTTTTATCCCGCAGTAGCCAATCCACTGGTTTAGCCAAACGATCTTTTGCCAATGTAGAAATTGATGGGGGGCTCTATGGCAGCTTTTCGAGTAACTTACTCTTTGGCACTCGCTACAAACGAGGAACACATTTGTTTGAGTTTGCACATGATTCGGCAAATGCAGTGGGTAACTTATCCAACACCATTCCTGAATCTTCCTATCGGCATACTAAGATAACAACAAAATCTGTTTTTTCGAGATTCATAAGCAATCACTCCACGTTAAAGTGGAATATCCACTATAAGGGTTATTCGCAGCAGTTACAGCAGAAAAATCTTGCATATTCTTCTTACAATAAAGAAAGCTTTTTTTCCACGGCAAAGCTTACGTGGCGCAACGTACAAGATAAAGCAGAAGTAGGAATTTCCTCTCGCTTTGCTAACTTCCGTGCCAATCAAGTTTCGGACAAACAAACAGCTCCTTTAAAAGAAGGCAAGGCAAAATTTCAGTGGAATCACTTGTGGAAAAAAAGTTCACCAAACTACCTTACTTTTTCTGTGCAAGCCACGTATCGAGAAAAAAATCTTATGCAAACTCCTTCGTTGAATTATATGCGTGCCATTACGGCAAGCTTACAAAACCAATTTTTACTCGCAGATTTGCAAACAACAAAATGGTTGTTTTTAATGGGCGCTGAAGGTCTTTTCTCCAAAGAAGAAAAATCACAAGCAGGTGGACTTGCTAAAATTACGATGAAATCGGCACAATGGGAATCGGCACTTGGCATCCAAAAATTTTTTTCCGACAAAAGCCAAAGCTTAGGGAACAACCCTTTTTTTGAACCTGCTAATGATTCTATTTTTGAAAAAGGAATAGCTGGATTTTGGAATAACCATTTTTTCTTTTCCCGAAAAGCACAGCTACTTCTTTCTGCTAAATATACAATGTATAATGATTTTTATACGCCTGAAAGACAAAACTCAGGTTTTTACCGCAATGTATTAGAACAAGTGAACCTTCTCTCTGGAAAGCTTAGTTTTCTTTGGCAATTCTTATCAACATGGGAAGTGGAAATCAGTTCAAGCATACAAAAAGCCGACAAAACACTCAACTTGTTTTGGCAAAATAAAAACGAAATCTCCTTAAAGAAAAATATCGATAAATGGCAATTGAGTACTTCCGTTGTTACCAAGCTTTTTCCTGTTCAAAACTCTTTACCAAACATTTTTTATTGGAATGCCAAAATGGCTTACTATCCACATGTAAAATGGAATTTGTTTCTTAAATTACAAAACTTACTGAACCAAAACTATCACGAATTTCCGCCTTATGTTTCGCAAGGTTTTGTACTTCGTTTTGGAACAGGTATCATGCTATAGTCGTAAACCAACTCCAACTTGGAAAAAAATGCCCGTATTCCACAAAGGAATTTTTTCAAAATTTGGCAAAGAGGAAGATTGGCTAAAAGGAACGGGTACTAAAATGGATCCATCACTCATTAGACTGATAGATTCCCCATTAGCCGATCCTTGTAGCTCACTAAAGTAAAAAGAAGAAACACCTACGGCAATGTCCACAAAAAAAAGCTTCGAAAAAGGAATTAACATTCCTCCCCGCAAACTTCCTCCAAAGCCGGATATATTGTCAAACTGATAAGATACATTGCTGCCATCTGTGTATTGGATACTAAGCGTACTTTTTGCTTTTGCATAAGACAAAGATGTGCCAATGTATAAATGCTTTGCCAGCGACTTACTTTCTAGCCATGGGAAAAACTGGTATGCAATGCCTACATAATAAAAAGAAAAATCCTGAGTGGAAAGCCGAGTTACACTTCCTGCTTTATCTTGTAGCTGAGCGCTAGAAAGGGATATGTTGTAACCACCGCGAATTCCAAAAAAGTGTTTATAAAAAGGACTCATTAAAATTTTAGCTGTGCCACCAAAAAAATTTCTTAAATAGGTTCTTGTTTCTACCACGTCAGCAGCAGAATCCGTAGCATTTAAGCGTATATTTTCCCAACGTCTATCGTAAGTATCGCGAAAACGTGTTGCGTGCAAACCCGATAAAACAAACTGAAAGGGAATTGTCCAAAGAGACTCTACCACTACGATGAAAAATAAAAACTTTATCCCGTTTTTCATACTCTTAAGCAATCATAAATAAAGCTTGGCCAAGACCAACAAGCCCGCCTAAAATAGCACCTACTAATATTAAAAGCCATTCATCTTCTTGAAATGCACTTCGCAATACCGTTTCGAACTCTTCCGGTGTTAAAGCTTTCATTCGATTGGCCATCGTTCGTTCTAAATCCATGGCTCGTTCCATATAGCCTTCTAAATTTTTGGCAGTTCTAGGAACAATTCTTGTAAGCTTTCCAATAATAAATCTTTTTATATCCTCGTATTTTTCATTGCCCAATGTTAAAAAAACAACAGGTTTTACAAATTCCACCGATTTTTCTACTGCCTGGCCAACGGCTCGCCGGATGGTATCAAATACTTTATCGGCTGCTCGTCCATATAAAATTTCATTCATAATTTTTCTAGGCGTTAAAATGCGAGTGGCCACTAAATGTGCATATTGCTCGGCCACTTCTGCTTGCCTTCTATGAAATAAGCCCTGGTATCGAA
>RFJE01000003.1 GCA_003695005.1 Candidatus Hydrogenedentota bacterium
CGCTTAAGGCTGCGGAACTGCGCCGAGCAGGCCTTTTTTCCTTTCACCGAGAATTGCTGGGCTACATTTTGTGTAATCAGCACAGCGAATTTTCAAGCACGAGCCACAAAAACCAAGTCGTTTCAAGAAGAAGCCCCGCTTACTATCAGCGCTTCTCAGCGAAATGCCGAGAAGCGCTGCTTCCTACACTTTTCAGTCCTTTAGAAAAAACTTGCAAGAGTAAACTTTAAATAGAATATGATTTTATGCAGAAATCAAGACATACTTATGAAATGGGCGTTATTGGAAATTGTGCTTATATGGCACATATTAACAAGCAAGGCGAAATTGTGTGGCTTTGCTGGCCACGGTTTGATTCTTCTTTTATTTTTGGTAAGCTCATTGGAGGGGAACAAGCTGGTTTTTTTGCCATTGAGCCGGAAGATAACAATGCACGATATTGGCAAGAGTACATAGAAAATACAAATATCTTAATTACGCATGTTGATTGTGAAGATGGAGAATATGCCATTTTTGATTTTGCTCCCCGCTTTTATCAGTATGACCGCTATTACAAGCCACTTATGCTTGTTCGCAAGATAAAGTTGATTCGTGGTAGGCCAAAAATTCGAATCCGGTGTCATCCTGTGGATGATTATGGGAACTTAAAACCTCGTATTTTAATGGGTAGCAATCACTTGCGGTATGCGGGACTATCCGAGCAAATTCGACTTACTACAGAATTACCTTTAAATTATATTAAGGAAGAGAAGTTTTTCCATTTAACAGGAACGCAATATTTATTCTTAACTTATGGTGTACCATTAGAAGGTCCGGTGCGAGAAACAGGCGATATGTTCTTTAAAAGAACATTACAGTATTGGCGACGTTTTGTTCGCAATGCTAATGTACCGCTTATATACCAGGAAGAATTTATTCGATCGATGTTAGTTTTAAAATTACACCAGTATGAAGATACAGGAGCCATTATTGCTAGTGCAACGACGAGCTTGCCGGAGACCCCGGGATCAGGTCGAAATTGGGACTATCGTTATTGCTGGATGCGAGATGCTTTTTATACATTAGGAGCTCTTCGTAGTGCCGGGCAAGGGTCCGAGATGGAGAAATACGCTTCATATATTGAAAATTTAGAGCATCGTTCGAAAAATAAATTTGCGCCAGTTTATTCCATCCTTGGTGATGGAACGCTAGAAGAAAGAGTTTTAGATTTAGAAGGATATATGGGCAATAAGCCAGTTCGTATTGGCAATCAGGCAGCGGAGCATATCCAAAATGATGTTTATGGGCAGATATTAGTTTCGCTTCTTCCCCTATACATTGATAAACGATTTGCTGGAACGAGCAAGCCCGTCACGATGTCATACATCCAAAACATCCTTAAGATGATTGAGAAAAAAATGGATGAGCCAGATGCAGGGCTATGGGAATTTCGCAATTTTTCACAGTTACATACATATACATACTTATTTCATTGGGCAGGGGCGAATTCCGTTATGCGCATTGCTGTAAATAGGCGTTGGCCAAAATTATATGCTTATGCGGAAAAAATTGCAAAAGAAGCCGAAAAACGAATTGAACAAGCGTATGATGCAGACCGGGGAGTGTATACAGAAGCGATTGGATCCTCTCATTTAGATGCTTCTCTTTTGCAATTGGTTACTATGCGTTATTTAGACCCGATGAGCGAGAAAGCTAAAAAGCATGTGGAAGTTTTAGCACGTGAGCTAGGAGCAAAAAATGGTCTTTTTTATCGGTATAAGCATACAGATGATTTTGGGCAGCCAGAATCTACGTTTTTTATTTGCGCTTTTTGGTATGTAGAAGCATTGGCTGAAATTGGGGAAATAGAAAAAGCAACGGAAAACTTAGAACAATTAATTCGCTATGGGAATCATTTAGGTCTTTTTTCGGAAGATGTAGATGAAAATACCCTTAGCCAGTGGGGCAATTTCCCGCAAACATACTCGCATGTTGGGCTTATGAATGCAGTAAAAAAAATTGCGGACAAGTTGCGTAAACCTGAATTTTTGGAATATCGATGAAAGAGCGTTGGTTCATTGTAGCAAATCGCCTTCCTATTATTACCGATCCGGAAACAGGGAAATTAGTGCAGGCAAGCGGGGGATTGGTATCGGCTTTAGCCAACATTAAAACCAAAAAAGAGAAGTTGTGGGTTGGCGCTTTAAATCCACCAAAGGTTTCTCTTCCTAAACATTTAAAGCCTGTATATATTGAAAAGAACCTGTATGCAGCTTATTACAATGGGTTAGCAAATGATGTTCTTTGGCCATTGTTTCATTATGAAACGGATTCTGTAAAATTCTCGTGGGAGAATTGGGAAGCTTATAAAAAAGTAAATTTACTCTTTGCACAAAACATAGCTAAAATTGCTCGAAAGAATGATTTAATTTGGATACATGACTACCATTTATTTTTGATGCCCTATTACCTGCGACAATTGCGTCCCGAGTTAAAAATTGGATTTTTCTTGCATATTCCATTTCCTGGTTCAGAAGTATTTCGGCAACTTCCGGTTCGAGAAGAAGTTTTATCTGGCCTGTTAGCGTGCGACTTAATTGGATTTCAAGATTACACTTACCTAAACCGCTTTTGTCGTTCCATTCATACTTTGTTGGGAATTGACTCCAATTTAATGAATATCGATTACGAAGGCAGAGAAATTCAGCTTGGAGTTTTTCCGGTTTCCATTGATACAGGAAAGTTCATTCGGGCAGGCAAAAGTAAGAAAGTAAAAGATCTTATGGATAACTTACGTTTAATCCCTCGTTATGAAAAATTAATTTTAGGCGTCGATAGACTTGACTACTCAAAAGGAATTGATTTTAAGTTGTTAGCATTTCGGGAGCTCCTGGAAAAAAATCCAGATTTAATAGGAAAAGTTTGTCTTTTGCAAATTGCCGTTCCTTCCAGAGTTCATGTAGAAGAGTATGCAAAACTGAGAGAAAACATAGAACGTCTTGTTGGTAATATCAATGGTGAATTTGGAAATCCCTTTTATGTGCCGGTACAGTATTTGTTTACGTCCGTTGGGTTTCATGAGTTAGTAGCATTATACCGCTATGCACATGTACTTTTAATTACTAGCAAACGGGATGGCATGAATTTAGTTTCGCAGGAATACATTGCTTCACAAAATCCCGACGACCCGGGAGTGCTTTTATTAAGTGAGTTTGCAGGTGCTATTTCTAATTTATCCCATGTCATTCCTATTAATCCGTGGAACATTTCGGATACGGCGTCTAAAATAAAGCGTGCTTTAGATATGAACAAAGAAGAACGCATTGCTTTGCATAAGCCAATGTTAAAGTATTTAGAAAAATATACCGCTACAACCTGGGCAGAAAGTTTTTTAAAAAGACTTTCTGCTGTAAAGTCCATCAAACATGGGGCAGAGATTATTCATTTCGATAAACTTCCGCAGAAAATTCAGCAGGCACTATCACAGAAAAAAATTATCTTTTTAGATTATGATGGAACTCTAGCACCGATTGTAAGTAATCCAGAAGATGCAAAGATAAGTTCCAAGATGAAGAACTTGCTAAAAAAAATGTCTCGTTTTAAGGATTTTGAGATCGTTGTTATCTCAGGCCGAGACGCCCGATTTATTTTAGAGCAAGTTAAAGACATTTCTATAGCAGTCGCATGTGAGCATGGTGCCATTTTTTACCCGAATCCATCTACGAAACCTGTTAAGTTAGTGCGGAGTAATATTAAAACATGGTACCCCGTGGTTAAAAGAATTATGTTAGATTATTGTGCCCGAGTACCAGGAAGCTTTGTAGAAGAAAAGTCCTATGGAATTAGCTGGCATTATCGAGGTTCTCCAGATCGATTCGCTGTTTACCAGGCGCGTAAGTTAAGCGAGGAATTAGAAACTGGATTAACAAATGAGCCTTTAAGTATCTTACATGGCAAAAAAGTAGTGGAAGCCCGTGCAATAGAAGCTAACAAGGGTTCTTTTGCACGCTGGTATGTAGATCGCTATGCAAAAAGTCAAGATACTATTATTGCTTTAGGCGACGATGCAACGGACGAAGAACTTTTTGAAGCTTTGAATCACCGAGCTATTTCTATCAAAGTAGGGCAGGGACCTACATCTGCAAAATACCGCTTACCATCCCAGGAAGATGTGTTTCCTTTTTTACAGTCCTTACTGCGATCATAATTTTTTTGCTCCAATATCAAATTCCATGGTTAGTTCAAATTATCAATCCAGGAAAGGTTGGTGGGAATTTCCCACCAGGCGTTACTCTGTTGGCAATATCCGATAATTTCCCACAGTAGACTTTTGTCCTATTTTACTATCCGGTTTTTGCGCATCTGCCGTGCGAGCAATAAATGTTTTTACGGCACTTTCGGGCTTTCCAGAAGAGTTTGTATAGCTTACTTGCACAACCACTAATCCATACGTCTTAGGTGGAACAAGCACTTCTACACTATGCGTTACCTGTGCACAACTAGCATAATTTTTTTGTGATATGCCATAAATTTGGACACCATCAACCCCATAAATTTTTACATTTAAATTCGAGCAATTGGCCGGTGGAACAATCGTAGCGGTAAATGGTGTTTTAGTATTTGTAGGATAAATTCCTTCTTTGCTAGCTGTAACCTGAACAGGCGCTTGTAGTTTTTTTGTAACCGGTTTCTTATTGCTAGAACCTGCAAAAAGATAGCTTCCTATCATACTTAAAAGAACAAGAGTGATTGTTTTAGATTTCATATTAGCTCCTTATGATTGTGTAATGGTCCATTGGCTACAGTTATTCGTTTTTCCACGGAGTTCTAGTAAATAAACGGCACCAGCTTGTGAGGAAAAACTTACTGTGGCTGTATTGTCTCCGCTCCCATTCGCTGAATCATACGCAACGGATTTTCCTTTTTGTAAAACGTATATTTCAAATGGTTTAATACCACCTGTACAAGTATTTAATGTTACGGAGAGATTGATTGTACTTCCAGTTCCTGTAATTTTATAAAATTTAATCGCGCCAAACTTATTTGACGGCTCGCTAGCATGACTTCCTGTATTTGGTCCTACACCATCAAGAGTATCCGATATGGCTGTCCCCGAAGTAAAAGCCTTATACACATCCCAGAAGACAGCATCGCTTGCTCCCGATCCATAAGTCCGTGGATTTGATCCTGTAGTGTTATCATAGTCGTTGCCAATGGCATTTGTAGAATCTTCCTGGTCGTTTACTGTATTTAACGCAGGGTTTAATAAATCCGATTGCCACATCGTATCAACGCCATCGACATAGCCATAGGCATCCCGATAACATACCGCAAATGTTAAAATAGAAGTTACAAAATCTGTGTTTTTTTGGCAATTCGATAAAGTATTGTAAATGCGGTCAAAAGAGCCACGATTTTTGTAAAGGGTGTATAAAAAGTAAGCAATATCTTTTTCTACATATATGCCATTTCGATTGTTTGATGGGGTTGTTAAATCCATCGTCACAGCAATGCTACTTTGTCCTGAACCATTGCTATCATAATAAGTAGAAACATTCGGAATAATGCCTCCCATGGCATCACCAAAACCTTCTCCGAAAGCCACCCGAATATCTAAAAAATCATCTTCAGGATAATGTGTGCCACCAATGCTATCACTGCGAAAAAGTTTATCTTCTAAATAATGAGAAAACTCATGAGCAACCACGGAAACATCAAACTCGTCTGTATCGACATTTTCTTTTCCTAAAATATAAATGGCTGTGTTATTCGGGTTGTAATTCGAAGTTCCACCAGGAATCGTACTAGAGCTATACGTGTCTGACCAATAAACATTTAAAGCGGGAAAGTATTGTGAAGGATTTACGGAACAAATTAATTCCAATCCATTTAGCATATTATCTAAAATGGCAAAGGGGGCTCCACTTCGTTTTGTATAACCTCCGCTATAGGTAACAGGCGCGTAATAATTGAGAGTCGTATCAGTATCATAAGCAACATTATCCGATAAGGCATATTCTGCACCATTGCTATCTCGAACTGCAATATCCCAGGATGCACCATTACAGTTATCGGAACCAATCCCATCTTTTGTATATCCGCTTACAGCACTTCTTGCCGTAGCTAAAATAATGGCAGCACTCCCACTTACGTTCAGAGAATACTCTCCATTATCGTTTGTAACGGTCGAAGCTAAAACATCATTCCCTGATACGGCTTTAACCACAATCCTGCGAGCAGGCTTTTTAACAATACCAGAATAATTGAGCCCCGTAGAAGTGATAGGAACATAGTCATAAGTAATTTTGCCAGAAATCGTATAACTTGGCCCCGCATCATCTTTTGAGCATCGGTTCAATAGCAAAAGAGACAGGAAAGCTAAAAAAACAAGTACACGCTTGACACTCATACTGATAAAGACTTAATTTAAGAGTGTATGACAACAAAAAAATTTATGAATTACATAATCCCATTCTTTTGTAGATCTTTTTCGGTTAGGCCGGTAGCTTTCAAAATAAATTCCACCTCTGCTCCTAACTCTTTCATACGACGGGC
>RFJE01000040.1 GCA_003695005.1 Candidatus Hydrogenedentota bacterium
ATATAAAGGTGGCGATTTAATTGCAGACCATTACAACCAGGTAGGACAAATTGTAGGACTTACCGATAAAGATTTTAACCATTTAGACTTCTTTTTAGACTTAGCTTCTAAGTTTGAAAAGTAAAAACATCATGAATGAAATAAGGCTAATGCTTGTTTGGTGGCTTTCATCAACTTTTCAATATCATCATAATCGTTATATAAATAAAAACTAGCTCGACAAGTTGCCGTTGTTTGCCAACGTCGCATTAAAACTTGGCAACAATGGTGGCCTGCTCTTATGGCAACACCATGTTTATCAAAAATCGTAGCCGCATCATGTGGATGAACATTCGGAAGCTCAAACGAAATAACGCCCGCTTTTTCTATTTTTCCTGATTGCACTTCTTCTACGGAAGGTCCACGCAGCAAAGCACCGACTTTTTCTAACTCCTGCATGACATTTAGGCCAAGATCTTTTTCCCAAGCAGCAATTTTTTCTAGACCGATTTCTTGTAAATACTCAATGGCTTTCTGTAACCCAAAAACGCCAGCAATATGTGGTGTTCCGGCTTCGAATCGCTGCGGCGAATTGGCAAATAAAACCTTGTCCTTTGCTACACTTAAAATCATATCTCCGCCGCCTTGGTATGGTGGAAGCTTGTCTGCAATGTCCTTGCGAATAGCCAGTACACCAATGCCAGTGGGACCAAGCATTTTATGAGCAGAAAACATGATCATGTCTGCATTTAGTTTTTTCGCCGAAATTTTTTCGTGGCAAACAGCCTGCGCAGCATCCACTAAAAACAGCGCTCCATATTCACGAGCTAGTTTTTCAAAGGGGGATAAATCATGCAAGATGCCAGTTACATTGGACATTGCCGAAAGCGAAATGATTTTAACGCCGTTTTTCCATTTGCTTTTTATTACATCAATATAACTTGTATCTAATACGCCATTGTCGAATACGGGAATAAATTCTACGTGAACTCCAAACCTCTCGCGCAGTAAATGCCAAGGAACAATATTGGCATGATGCTCCGATTCACTAATAACAACAACATCGCCTTTTTGCAAAGGCTGCTTCCAAGCAAAAAGACTTTCCACTTCAAAAAGAGAATCACAATAAGGCAAGACTCCTGCTACTAAATTAAAGCCTTCGGTGGCATTCCGTGTAAAAATAATATCATAATTTTCCGCATTGATAAAATCTCGAACGACCTGCCGAGTTTCTTCGTAAATTTTCGTAGCTTCGGCAGATGCTTCATACACCCCCCGATGAATGTTTACACTAAAATCCTGATAGTAACGCGAGATAGCTTCTATCACAGGGACAGGCGTTAAACTTGATGCCGCGGAATCTAAAAAAGAAGTATTCGGTCTTTTTTGAAAATAGGGAAAGTCTTTTCGAATCGCTTTCCCTAATTCTTTACTCATTATATGATATTCGTTTCGCCTTCAAAGACATCTTTGCAAGGACCGGTCATATAAACATGATTGTCTTTTTCCGACCAGTAAATTTCTAAAATACCACCTTTTAACTCAACCTTGCTTTTCCTTTTAATGCGACCTGTTAACACACCAGCCACCACAGCTGCAGCAGCCCCTGTACCACAGGCTAAAGTTTCCCCCACTCCTCGCTCCCATGTACGCTGCTTTATTAAATCTTCATCTAGCATTTGGACAAACTCTACATTGACTCGATTTGGAAATAAGGAATAGGTCTCTATCATCGGGCCGTATTTTTCAACAGGAAAGTTATCCACGTCTTCCACCCAAATAACACAATGGGGATTCCCCATGGAAAGAGCCGTAAACTCAAAAACATTATGGTCATCTAAATATAACTTTTCATTGACCACTTGGTTGTACTCTTCGCCAGCGGCACACTCCATAGGAATGCGAGACCGTTCAAAAATTGGCTCTCCCATGTCTGCTTTTACACGATAAACCCGACCATCTCGCACCATAAGCACCGTTGGAATAATGCCACGCAATGTTTGGATTTTAAGCTTTTGCTTGTTTGTTCGTCCCCTATCATATAAATACTTTCCTAAACAGCGAATTGCATTTCCGCACATTTCAGCTTCGCTGCCATCCGGATTAAAAATTCGAATTTGAAAATCGGCACCTTTTACATCAGGCTCCATAATCAATACAAGGCCATCTGCACCCACCCCATAGTGCCGGTCGCAGAGAAGCCGAGCAGCACGAGCAGGATTTTTAGGAATATCTTCCGTAAAAAGATAGTCGTTGCCTAACCCCTCTAACTTTGCAAACCTCATAAAATCTCCTTTTCGAAAGTATTCAAGAAAAAAGTGTTGCAGATAAGACCGAAATTGAAAAATTGCATATAAAGTAACTCCATTGTATATGTTAGAGACAGGCGGTCAAGCATTTTCCCAACTTCAAGACCTCGATGAGAGTATACTTCAAAGCAATGTCCCGATTCAAGAGTTGTTTAATACAAACTATTCTCTTAATCGTTTTTTACATATTAGCATTTACCACTATGCGCAAAACCGCTTCCAAGCTGATAGGGATTTAGCTTCGGACTTTTATGTGTATATGCTAGAAAAGTTAAATGATCTATTGTCGAATTATGATCGACAAAAAAACATCCCGTTTAGTGTTTATTTAGCCTATCACTTACGGATTTCTTTTTTAAAGTTTTTAAGAGAAAAAAACCATCGTGATTGGTTAGAAAGGATTACCGGCGAGTTACAAAATCCCGAAGTCTTTAGTAGCGAAACTCATTTTAGGCGAGAAAGTATCCCCATGTTTTTCAAGCGCATTTTTCCTTTGATAGGGGATTTAGAAACCATTAACCAAACAGCCATTCGGCTTTATTTAGGATTTCCTCTTTTACTAAGCCAATTTCGTTTTTTATTACACCGTCACCGTACGTTTAAAATTTTTTTAGAATATCGTAAGTATTTACAACAAGTCGAAACTTGGAAAAAAAAACAAAACGAGTATTTTCAGTCCCTCGAAGAAAAACATAGCCGACACTTGCATGAGCTAACCGAACTGCGCCAAAAGACAATCCTATCTGAACTAGAAAAAAAACGAGCTCGCTATTTAGAAAAAAGATTGTTTTACATACGAAAAAGGTTAAAAAAAATTCGACCACCTGTTCGCTATAAAACCATTAGTTACTTTATCCAAGAGCCAATCATAAAAGTATACCGCAGGATTCAAAAAGGCTTGCAATATATACAAGAAAGGCTAAAAGAAAAGGTACAATATGTCCATTGACACTCACTTAAATGCAGAAGAAAAAATGATACTAGCCTCTCATTTAATAAAACAAAATGGAAAAAAATTGCCCATCCCTGATCACTTAAGCTGTTGCGAAGAATGTCTTATTGATATTTGGAATTTATATTTAGATGCACAAGCAGTGGAAGCTTCCTTTAAACAACAAATAGCTCCGGCTAAAGTTTCTGTTGCTAAGGAAGGTTTCTCGTTTTTATCGGGATTTAGCAATTTAAAGCAGCTTGCGCCGGTACGGGGTACATCATCCCCTGTTTTTATACAAGCAGAAACCATTACGCTTGTAAAACAAAAAAACACTCCAACCTTATTGCATATTTTACTAAAAGAGGAAGGCGGACAAAAAACCATTACGGTACAGCCCATTACCTCTCTTTTAGAAACTTCTCTATACTTACTTATAAAC
>RFJE01000376.1 GCA_003695005.1 Candidatus Hydrogenedentota bacterium
GAAGAAGGGTATGAGAATACAGAGCAAATTGCTCAAATGGCAAAAACTTTATTTTCTAAAATTACAGATAAATTAGGCAGCCAAAAACCCGATCCACATTCATTACAAGATTTACAAATATGCATGGAGCTTTTTTTAATAAAAGGCCCGATGCATACCATCATCCAAAAAGAGCTCGAAAAAAAAGTACTCGCTCTTCGAAAAAAGCTAGCGCAAAATATCGATGTGATGAGGTTAGACAAGCAAGAAGAAAGTAGCCCCTATATTCTCGAAAGGCTTTCTGCTCGCAATGATGTTTACACCGCAGACTATCCTATTAAAGGAGAGCTGGTACGCTTTTTTTTAGCCAAGGAAAATGCTGATCCCTTAATAAGCCAGTTAGAAAAACAAGTAGAAGCAGCTCATGCATCGAAAGATAAAATTGCACAACAAAGAAAGCTCGATGAATTACAACCTAAAATAGAAATTTTAGAAGATATGCTCGGAGATCGGATTAATTTTAAATCCTTGCGATCTGCTTATGTAATGGCAAGGGTATCCAATTTGCAAAAGTTTTTTAATTGGCTCAAAGGTTTATTTGCAGGGAAAAAAGGCAAGCTAGAAGAGACTCTTTGGAATAAAATTCGTCAGGAGACCAAGAAACGCAGTGACAAAATTTCGAAAAAGAAAGAAGCCGAAAAAAAGAAAAAAGTCAAAAAAAGAAGTAAACCAAAAGTAGAGACAGCGAAAGAAAATAAAAAGCCCCCAAAAGAAGACCAAACCCCAGTGGATCAAACAGAAGCAACAGAAGAAGACAATCAAAACCAAGTACCCGAAGAAGTTCAGAAAAAATTAGACAAACTTGCTTCTGCTTTAGATTCTATGTGGATATCTCACCTTAAAACGATTTCCCTTGAAAACTATAAACCACCAAGTACGAAAGAAGTAGCCGATGTATTAGATATCCCCGAAGACCAAGTCTCTGTATTTATGAAAAAATACACCCCTGAATTTAAAAAGAGAGGAATTGCATACTTGAATTTGAGATCCACAGGAGAGAAAGTGTTTATTACACGACATTTTTTTAAGAAATATGCTCGGATTATTACAGACATTTATGATATTATTGACCAGTATGAATTCCAAAATCCATTGCGGAACGAAGCAGGAAATCGTAGGATGGATTTCGCACATGATTTAGCATCTTATATGCATGGAAAGGGGGTTTCCGAAAAGAAATCTTCTCAATTATTAAAAGAATACGAAAATGTAATTAATGGATCCATGCAACGGGGTCAGGAAGTTTTATCGGCAGCACGCTTTATTGTAAAAACAGCAAAAAATTTAGAAAAAGGAAAATCTGCTTTTAAATAGTGATGAGCGCACAAGCTCAATAGGAAAAACCTTGCTTGACCATATAAAAATAAAAGAATGGCCTTAATGCAAAAGTTCATTTTTTTTGTTTTGTCTATTACTCTTACTTTTTCCCTTACGGCGAAAAAAGATGATTACAGCAATGGCGTTTTATTAGATGAAGCTTTTTCTTATTATTACTCTTCTAACTACGAAAAAGCAGTGGAATATTTTGAAAAATATATCGATCGAGTTGGCGATCAGGAAGTTCCCCTTCGTTATTTAGGTAAGCTGTATTTAATTGGTCAAAAACCGGAAAAAGCAATACAGTACTTAAAACGAGCTTTAAAACAAAACCCGAAAAGTATAGAGGCATATTTATTACTTGCGCAGGCTTATTTACAGTTAAAGGAAATCGAACAGGCTATCCAAACGTATGAGAAAGTATTAAGCATTGACCCTTTTGAGCTTACTTCTCTTTCTCGTTTAGCTTATTTATACGAAACTAAAAAAGATTCACGAAAGGCTGCTGCGTACTACAAACGGATTATTTTAAGCATCAATACAAAAGGGGGAAATCCTAATTTATTAGCAAAAGCTTATTCTTCTTTAGCGAATTATTATTATTCTAAAGGCCAGTACAACCGAGCCATTGAATACTATGAAAAATTCCAAAAAATGGATCCTAAAAATCCACGAGTAACCGTGGTGTTAGCTGAACTTTATAAAATGGTCGGTCGCTTCCATGATTGTATTCAATTGCTCGATACATTGCTATTAGGAAAACCCGATTATGGTCCTGCCATGGAATCCATTATTGAAAGCATGTATATTACCGAAGATCCTCGTACCCGTGGTTATTTATTGCGTTTTTTAAAAGATAAAAAGAAAGTTTCTCTGCTGCACCAAGGCATGCTTTATGAGTTAAGTGGAAAAGATAAGCAAGCTAAAGAAGCTTTTGAAAAATTGCTAAAGCACAATTCCAATCGATTAGCAGCTCACATTGGACTTGCCAAAATTTTCCTTCGGGAAAATAATCGCAATCGGTTAAGACAAGAAGCCTTTACTTGTGTTATTTTAGCACAAAAATTAACAGCTGCACGCGTGGCTTATAAGTACTTAAATATTTTATATGATATTTTAAAACAGCAAGCCGAAGAAATGAATTTCAAAAAAAGATTTTTTAATCCTACAAAAGAAGGAGCTCTTCTTTTAGGCAGCGAAGTTGAGCGACTCGCTAAAGATTACACCGAACTTTATTCCACTCATTCCGATATTTTGCAGGCCGATCACAAAATCCAACAAGCCATTGCTTACAAGCGACTTGCTATTTTTATGATTGATACTTTACTCGAATGGTATCAGGCGCAAAAACAAGATTTACTCAATTTAGAAAAAAAAGATTCACGCCATAATAACCAAGAAAGCGAAACGTTAAATTCAGGTTTAAAACTTCTTACCCAGAATATGAAAAAAGTAGAAAAAAAAATTCGAGGTGCTCTTGTTAGAAAATACGGTACCGTGATTGATTTAGCGTGGCTATTAAGAAACCGAAAGGTTCATCGCGAAAAAGAAGCCATTCAGCTTTTAAAAGCGATTATAGAAAAAGTACCCGATTATCCACAAGGATATGCTCTACTTTCCATTATTGAATATGATTTAGGCGAAAATAATAGCCAGTATTGGCAAAAAGGGATACAACATATTGAAAAGGCAATTGAACTACAACGGAAACGAGGGAAAAAAATTCCTGCGTCGTATTTCTTTTACTATGCACTTCATGCAGAAAAATTAAAGAAGTATCGCGATATGGAAATTGCCATGAAGGAAGCCATCAAGAGAGATCCTTACAATCCAGCATACTTAAACTTTTTAGGTTACATGTATTCTTTGCAAAATCGGAATTTAGACGAAGCCGAAACATTACTATTGCGAGCTCTCGAAGATGAACCGGAAAATCCAGCTTATTTAGACTCTTATGGTTGGATACTCTTTAAGAAAGGGAAAGTAAACCTAGCTTTTAAGAACTTAATCCGTGCAAAAGAAATTACCGATAAGAAAAAAGTTCCTGATATGGTCATTTACTTTCATCTAGCAGAAGTGTATTATTACAAAAAAGAGTGGGATTTAGCATACCAGCACTACAAAAAGGTAATTACCTTTAAAGGAACGATTGCAGAAGACTTACCTTTTGAAAAAATCAAAGAAAAAATGAAAAAAATTGAATCTTTAAAAAAACAAGCTAAAAACGGAGGAAA
>RFJE01000377.1 GCA_003695005.1 Candidatus Hydrogenedentota bacterium
ATTTCATTTTGTGGCGGTAATAATACTTTAGAGCTAATTCCCCATAAGTATAGTATGGGAAAAAGGGGATTTCTTGCTCGCCTAATATGGAAAAGTATTTTTTTTGTGTGATAGGTCCTTGTGCTTTTAAGTAAGAAGCAGGGTTAGGTACATCTAGAATCCAAAAACGCTTTCTTTTAAAATTTCCTTTTTCAAAAGCTCGCATGCTGCGAGTCATAATGGTGCGGTATGTAAAAGGCCGAATTCCTGCATCCGGTAAATCAAAAACAATTTCCTGACAGGACTCAAATTCTCTTGTAAGGTCAGGTACTTTAAGCTTATATGTGCCTATCACAGGAAATTTTAATTTATGTTGGTTTCCTGATTCTTCTTCTTGTGCACTTAAACCATGTTCGGGTGTAAAAATTTTTACAAGGCTTGCATCATAATATGCAAGCATTTCGTGCAACCGTGTGGGAAATTTTCTTTTTTCTATTGCGGGAACTAGCAAAAGCCGACCGATCCCTGCTTGGTTTGTAATTACACAAATTTGTTTAGATACCATGTATTTCGAAACCGCTTCAAAAAAACGATTAGGGGTTTCTGTTTCTATATCTATAGTTTTATGAAAAGGGATTGGACTTTGACATGCGACAATCCCTAAAAAAATAAAAATTAAGAATCGCGCCATTTAATAGAACAACCCATGGAAGGATATTGTTTCTCCGGCGGGGGTTCATTGGCTAACATTTTTTCCGCGGCTATTTTTAAAGACTCTTCTTTTACGGCGTCCGGATTCTGCCAATTATCGTCTAAACGACCATGATAATACAATTTTTGATTTTTATCGTATAAATAAAGGTCAGGGGTGCATTGAGCTTTAAACTGTTTCGCAACAGATTGTGTATCATCCACGAGATACGGAAAATCAATTCCCCATTTTTTAGCATATTCCGGCATCTTTTTGGGATCATCTTCAGGATAATCGGGATGGATATTAGGGTTAATCGCAACCACCCCAATCCCATTTTCTCGTAAAAATTTTGAGAGTTTAACAAGCCTTGGCCAAACTGCCTGTGCATACGGGCAATGGTTGCACGAGAAAATAACTAAAAGCCCATTTTCCCCCATTAAATCCTGACTTGTGTATTGTTTGCCATGAGCATCTTTTAATGTAAACTCTGGCATTTTTGTTCCTAAAGGAATTTGCAATGACTCTAACAATGCCATAATATCTCCTTATTCATAAATCTGGATCGTTGTTTTTGGTATGGAATGGATAGAACCGTCTTGGATAAGTGGGTATAAGTGCACCATGTCCGAAGAGGTAACCACTAATTCTCCCCAACTAGCTTGGCAAAGACGCAGCTGTTCGAGAGCTTCTTCTGTTCTACCCTGTCCCGCAAGAGCTTTTGCGTAAATATAAAGTGCTTGCGGATCCTCATAACCAAAATCCCGAAGATATTCGGTAATGGCCACTTCGGCTTGTGGATACATTCTTTTATGTAAATAACATTCCGCTAACATATCATAAAAATGAAAAGATTCACAAGAATCTGAAAGATGGGATAAAATAGCACCTGCGCGTGTATACGATCCCATATCAAAGTAAAGCTGTGCAAGCTGCAAATAAATTAAAGTAAGTCGATGATGGTCTTTCTCAAGCTTCCGGCGCAACAATAACAAAATGCGAACAAGGACTTTTTTAGCCTCTTGCGGCTTATTTAAATCTCTTAAAAATTGAGCATAATCTAATGCAAATTCTTCTCGATCGGGATTTAAGCAGATAGCTCGTAAATATAAGCGGCGAGCTCTATATAAGTCGCCAATTTCTCGGAAAAACCTTGCAGCAATTACATTGATTCGGCCATCGAGTGGGTCGAAAGCAAGATAATCTTCCACAAGTTCTTTGGCTTGATCCACATTCCCTACACGCATTAAACACTGAATCCGAATATGAGCAATTTTTGCTTTTAACAATGAGCAAGAAGCATAAGGCTCAAGTTTTTTTAAAAGATTATGAGCACAAGTATATTCGCCTTGTGAAAACAAGTTTACAGCATCGCGAATTTGGTGAATAACTTGCTTTTTATTCATACCCTATACAATCATTCATGAAAATAGAAGGCTATGTGTCAACAGCAATTCTCGTAAGCACTATGTAACGGGCGCGGCTACATTTTTGTGGACGGCCAAACTATTTTGTGTTGCATCCTTAACTTCTGTGGATAATATACTTTACAAGAGATCCGTTATTAGTTAGAGGGTATCCGGAGGTAATATGAATAAAAAGCGAAGAGTGAATCCACTATCCCTCTCCCCGCGCCAAAGTGGGAAGGCAATTTTGAATCTTGTCAACCGCGCTCAAGATGAGCAGTATGATACTAGCATTACTTTACCAAAATGGCAGGCTTATCGTATAAAAGCTGCAAAAGAAAAATTAAAGCAACATGAGATAAAAATGAGCACTACAGAAATTATTTCCGCCTGTATTCGGATTTTAGCTCGAAAAGTAAGACGGCATAAAGTATGCAATACAACTCGCGTCAGGCGGAAAAATCCGACATTAGGTAAGTATAAAAAAGTGTCAGTTCTGTGGGAAGCAGAAGTGTATAACATTCTAATCATGCTAGCAGATCATGCCCGCGTGTGTCACTCTGTGATGGCAGATATTG
>RFJE01000378.1 GCA_003695005.1 Candidatus Hydrogenedentota bacterium
CTTTCATTTCATCCACATCGGTGCTTGGCAATAAAATATGTAAGGCTTTATCCACATACTGTTCTATGGAATTTGCGGCCGCTATATCTTGCGCAGAAATAAATACCACGGGTTCATCGCTTTCACGAAAGATTTGGACGTTGACATTCATTAAAACAGGATTGTTTTCTTGAATTAAGTTTTTATGTTTTTCAAACAAATTAGCATAGACCCTTACTTTTGCCATTGCAGAAAAATCTGAAATCCGTACATCCACATAGTTCCCCCTGTTATTTTTTCCGGAACTAAAGCTTTCCACAATACCCATTAAAACTAATTTCCTTTGTGAGCTTACATCATCATCAATTTCAGCAAGCGGAGTAATTTTAGAATAAGGAATAAGGCTTTCATATTTTGCAAGCGGGTGTGCTGTTAAAAATAAACCGAGGGCTTTTTTCTCATTAAATAATTTTGTATCCATATCCCATGTATCTTTCTTGGAAAAAGGGATTGGCTCTATTTCGATATCTGCACCAAAAAGGCTTGTTTGTCCCATGCTTCTATCACGGGAACGCTGGTTTCCATACGAGAGTAAATCTTCCATTCTTTCATGCAGGGCACTACGCGGGATTCCAAAACTATCAAAAGCGCCCGCAAAAATAAGAGCTTCTAAAAATCCCTTATTAAAATGTTTTGCATCCATCCTTTCGGCTAAATCTAAAGGCGATTTAAACTTTCCTTCTTCCCGAGCTTTTAATAAATTTTCTACGGCAGCATGACCAATTCCTTTAATCCCTAGAAGCCCGTAGCGAATGGTTTTATCATCAATGATCGTGAAGTATTCATTGGATTCATTTACATCAGGCGGAAGAACTTCAATACCTAAATCACGGCAATGACGAATAAATCCAATGAGCTTATCGGTGGCTTCAATATCAGCATCGAGCGTTGCTTTCAAAAATTCAACGGGATAATGAGCTTTTAGCCATGCTGTTTGGTACGTAATCATTCCATAAGCAGCACTGTGTGATTTATTAAACCCGTATTCCGCAAACTTGGCCATGTTATCAAAAAGTTCGTTGGCAAACTTTGCATCATACCCTTTTTGTTTTGCGCCTTGTAAAAACTGGTCTTTCATTTTAGCCATGACATCTCTTTTCTTTTTACCCATGGCTTTGCGCAGTTTGTCCGCATCCGACATGGAAAAGCCACCAACGACTTGTGAAATCAGCATAATTTGTTCTTGGTATACAATCGTACCAAACGTATCTTTTAAAATAGGCTCTAAATCTGGATGTGGATATTTTACTTTTACAATACCATTTTTTCTTTTTATGTAATCTTCGGCCATACCAGATTGTAAAGGCCCGGGTCGATAAAGAGCAATGCAAGCTACAATGTCTTCAAAACGGGATGGTTTAGCTTCTTTTAAAAGCTTTGTAATGCCATTACTTTCTAACTGAAAAACACCTTTTGTATTTCCTTCTTGTAAAAGCTTAAAAACTTTTTCATCATCGAGTGGTAAATTATCAATATCAATAGAAACGCCATGTCGCTTTTCAATTTCTTTTAAGGCATTGTGAATAATGGTTAAATTTTTTAAGCCTAAAAAATCCATTTTTACAAGGCCTACTTTTTCTAAAGCACCTTTTTCAAATTGTGTAAACACAGTCTGTGTCTTAGAATCTTTGGCTAAAGGAACAAGCTCATACACAGGGCGAGGGGCAATAACAACGCCCGCAGCATGGCGCCCCGGATGACGAGGTGCCCCTTCTAATTTCCGTGAGACTTCATAGAGCATTTTTCCTTTTTCGCTACTTTCAAAGTACTTTTTTGCATCGGGAGAATCCTTGACGGCTTGCTCTAATGTTTGCCCCGGTTTATTTGGAAGAAGTTTTGTAAGAGCATTAATCTCATCAAAGTCAATTCCTAAAACACGGGCAACATCTTTTAAGACAGCTTTTGCTGATAGTGTTCCAAAAGTCGCAATTTGAGAAACATGGCCTTGACCATATTTTCCAATCACATATTGAATGACTTCTTCGCGCCTATCTCGGCAAAAATCAATATCAATATCTGGCATTTCATTTCGGGATGGATTTAAAAACCTTTCAAACAGTAAGTCGTATTTTAAGGGGTCTAAGTTGGTAATTTCTAGAGCATACGCCACAAGAGAACCAGCAGCACTTCCTCGACCTGGCCCAACCGGGATGCCTCTTTTTTTAGCAAAACCAATAAAATCAGCTACAATTAAAAAATAACCGGCAAAGCCCATTTTGTTAATGACATTTAACTCATAATTCAGCCTTTCCTGATACTTTGGTGGAACCGGATTGCCTTGAAACCTGCGCTTTAGTCCATCATTTGCGAGCTTTACTAAATAATCGGATAAGCTCATACCTTGCGGAGTTTCAAAGTCGGGTAATAAAGGATGACCTAATTCTAATTCCAAATCAATCATTTCGGCAATACGTGTTGTATTGTAAAACGCTTCCGGTAGCTCGGGGAAGATTTGCTTCATTTCTTGCGGAGATTTTACATAAAATTCCTCGTTAAAGCCAAATTCCAATGGATCATCAATTTGCTTATTGAGCTGAATCCGGAGCATAATTTCCTGTGCTTTTTGGTCTTCCCGATTTAAAAAGTGAGCATCATTTGTAAGTACGAGCGGGATTCCTAATCGCTTGTGAAGTTCTAGAACACCTTTCGTTACGGTTGTTTGCTCAGGTATCCCGTGATCCATAATTTCTAAATAAAAATTATCTTTTCCAAAAATTTCATTGAGCTTGCCTGCTAATGCCCATGCTTCTTCTGTTTGTTCCGTATAAATTTTCCGATTCACTTCCCCAGCTAAACAGGCTGTGGTACAAATTATTCCTTCGCTGTGTTCGGCTAAGACATCGTAGTCAATTCTTGGCTTTCGATAAAATCCTTCTGTATACGCAAGCGATGATAATTTAATCATATTTTTATAGCCGGTTTTATTTTTTGCTAATAAAATTAAGTGATAGTTATTCCCATCTAATAATTTCTCCATGACTTTTTTTTCTGTCATTTTTCCGGGAGAGACATAAAATTCACTACCTATGATTGGTTTAACCCCTTCTTGTTTTGCAGTTTCGTAAAACTCAATAACACCAAACATATTTCCGTGGTCTGTAATAGCCACGCTGTCCATTCCAAGCTCTTTTACGCGTTTTACTAAATCTTTTACGCGGATGGCACCATCTAATAAAGAATAAACGGTGTGCAAGTGCAAATGAGTAAATTTTTCGCTATTTTTTGTATTCTCCAGGGGATTTTCCTCGTGTGACATAATATCCATATCCACTTTATTTTTACCCCCGTCAAGCAAATGGCAAACCTAGTAAAAAATCATATTAAAAATCCTTTACAATCTATTTGAAGCATATAC
>RFJE01000041.1 GCA_003695005.1 Candidatus Hydrogenedentota bacterium
AATCAGTGGTTATTTATTATACAAGAACTACTTTCCATCTTAATTTTCCCTCTATTTACGGAAAACCTCGGGGGGTGCCGTCCCTCACCTTTTTTTACGTTTTGTAAAGTAAGTGGCGTGCATTACGCCGATTAAAGTACAAAACAAAATCTTGTTCTACCCTTGCGTAAAAAAAGGTGAGGGACCGCAGTGAGGGCACGGCCGACGGGATGGAGGGCGTTTTTTCCCACTCATAGAATTTATGTGCTGTTATTTGGAATCACAAAATTTTATTCCATGCTGCGCGAACGTCCGCGGATTCGAAGGCAGGGGGGTGTCCCCCCTCCCACTTAAAAATTTTTCCCTTATTCTACATCGAGTAAAGTGAGAGTGAACCATCCGCCGGCAATATCGCGATGAGTCCAAACTCCTAACAAAACAGTTTTTTCGTCGGATTGGTGCAAAATGCGAAAATAATCTTTCCATGGCTGAAAATCATAATTCATCGTTGCTGTTACTTCACCTCTCCATCGGATGTCCGTCATCCCAACATTGCCCCATGCAGGAATGGGAACAAAAATTTTGTCCTGCCATGAAACAATTAAAGGATCACCAATATGCTGACTTTTGTAACGCTTGCCCCAACTCAATCCTAACTCGCTTAAAGGTCGTACTAAAAAGTTTTGAGCAAAATCTAATACCGATCCCCCTGTTCGTAAAATGCGACCTCTCCATGTTCGGCCAATTAAATCCTCTTCTGCGCTTGCCGTAGGCAAAGAATCATATAACTTTACTAAATCCTCTTCTAAAAACACAATGTCCTTTTCATCTAAAATATCTTGCTGAATTTCTTCTAAACTTTTTCCACTACCCTGAATCGCACTAGATTTTACGTTGTCCCATTTAGATTGGTTTGGCTGAAACTCACACGCTACTCCAATTAAATAGTTAATTGGGAACAAAGCATATTGCGTAATGTCATACACAAATTGTGGTAAGTTTATAACCTGCGCCTCGGACTTACCTCTTTTTCTAGCTTGCACTTCTTTTAAATTCACAATTTTTTCTGCCTGTGCCATACTCACTCCTTTAACATATAAATTTACCAACAAATAATACACAAAAAAATACCACCTGTCGGCCAAAATGATAAGTTTGGTCTGTGAGTGAAAAGGAAAGCCATGCTCGGTGAAGGGAAAAATCGTGGACGTTGTACAGCCTAATTGTAAAGCTTGCCTTATACGAAGGAAGAAATATGTGGGTAGCAGTGGATGCAGCAAGTGGTGATCATGGATATGACCCGATGGTACTCGGTGCAGTCATGGCTGTGCGGGATTTAAATGCCAAAGTCATTTTAGTGGGTGATCAGGATAAGATTCAAAAAGAGCTTTCTCGTTATCCGGATATTCAGGATGAAATTCGGATTGTGCATACGGATGAAGTCATTACAATGGAAGATGCGCCTGCTATTTCGGTTAAGAAGAAAAAAAGGGCGAGTGTTGTACTTGCTGCGGAGCTAGTACGGGATAGTGAAGCGGTTGGTTTTTTTTCTCCTGGAAATACAGGGGCTACCATGGCTGCTGCTTTGCGGATTTTAGGTCGTATTGATGGTGTAAAAAGACCTGCAATTGCTACCCCGATTCCACGAGAGAATGGGAAAGCTGCTGTTTTAATTGATTCCGGTGCAAACGTGGATTGTAAGCCTGAATATCTAGTGCAATTTGGTATTATGGGGGAGATTTATTCCCGCGAGATTTTAGGCATTATTAACCCGAAAATTGGCGTGCTGTCGAATGGAGAAGAAGATAAAAAAGGCAATGAATTGACGCAAGCTGCTTTTGCGCGTTTAAAAAAGCTACCTTATGATTTTGTAGGAAATGTAGAAACACGGGATTTACTATTAACTCGAAAACCGGTGGACGTAGCCGTTTGTGATGGTTTTGTTGGAAATTTGGTTTTAAAAGCTATTGAAGGGACGGCAAAGTCTATTTTTAATACGTTAAAAGCAGGGATTCGGGAGTCAAATTTAGCAAAAACAGGTGCATTGCTATTACGTCCAACGTTAATGATGGTAAAAAAGAGAATGGACTATGCCACTTATGGTGGTGCCCCTTTATTAGGCGTCAATGGCAATTGTATGATAGGGCACGGATCTTCGAGTGCATGGGCTGTTCGCAATGCCATTCGAGTTACGATGGAGTTTGCGCAAAATGATGTAACGGTTCGCATTAAAGAAAGTATAAAACGATTTAGTTAAGGAGAGATTATGGCAGTAAAAAAGTACAAAGCAGATGTTGTAATTGTAGGTGGAGGTATTGCAGGAATTGTTACTGCAATGGATTTACTAGAAGCAGGCCTGCATGTTATTTTAGTCGATAGGGATAAGCAAGAAAATTTTGGAGGATTGGCGAAAGAATCTTTTGGTGGTGTTTTTATGGTGGGCACAAAGCACCAAAAGCGAAATAAAATTCAGGATTCCCCCGAACTTGCGTGGGAAGATTGGAAACGAACAGCGCAGTTTTCTCCGAAAGATATTTGGCCACAACAGTGGGCAAAGTTTTATGTGGAAAATTCCATTGAGTACATTTATGAATACATGCTCTCAAAGGGGATTCGGTTTTTTCCGGTGGTTCATTGGCCAGAGCGCGGTCTTTTCCGGCCAGGAAATTCTGTGCCACGGTTTCACATGGCGATGGGAACAGGAGAAGGAATTATTCGTCATTTAACGGAGAACTTATTGAATTCAGAATACACAAAAAATCTTACTCTTCTTTTTGAGCATCGGGTTACACGTCTGCTAGTAAAAAATCGTGCTGCGCAAGGAATTGCTGGTAAAAACGAAGCCGATAATTCAGCATTTGAAATTGATGCACCCGTTGTCGTTATTGCAAGCGGCGGTATTTGTGGTGGGGACTTAAAGAAGCTTCGTCGGAATTGGTATAAGCCATGGGGAAAGCCACCTGAAGTGATTTTAAATGGATCTCACCAATTTGCCGATGGAAGCTTGCATGATTTAGTCTCCCGCTATGGCGCCAAAATTACTCATTTAGATAAGCAGTGGAATTATGCAGCAGGGGTACATCATCCAAAACCACGGCGAGACAATCATGGTCTTTCTTTAGTGCCGCCGAAGTCGGCACTATGGGTAAATTATCGTGGCGAAAGAATTGGCCCGATGCCGCTCATTACGCAATTTGATACGCGGTTTTTAGTGGAGCAAATTTGTAAGCAAAAGAAAAAATATAGCTGGCAGATCTTGAATCGCAAAATTGCCGTTAAAGAATTAGCTGTATCTGGTTCGGAGCATAACGAAGCGTTTCAAGAAGGTAATTATTTAAAAATTGTAAAAACAGTTTTATTGGGCAATCCAAAACTTGTAAACTATCTTACAGAAAATTGCATTGATTTTGTAACGGCGAACTCGGTTCGCGAGTTGGCCGAGAAAATGAATCAGCTTACAGGCACAAAGGATGTGGATGCGGATTTACTAGAAAAAGAAATTCGCGAGTATGATGCAAACATTGAACGGGGAAAGTTTTACAACGACGAGCAATTGCGTCGGATTCGGTACTTGCGTGAATATCGGGGTGATAGATTGCGAACTTGTAACATGCAAAAAATTGTAGATAAAAAAGCAATGCCGTTAATTGCCATTCGGGAGTTTATTTTATCGCGAAAAAGTTTAGGGGGTATCCAAACCGATTTAGAAAGTCGGATATTATCAGCGACCGGAAAACCGATTTCGGGATTTTATGCTGTTGGGGAAGCAGCAGGCTTTGGCGGTGGAGGCATCCATGGAATTGGATCTTTGGAAGGTACTTTTTTAGGTAGCTGTGTCTTAACCGCACGCCGTGCGGCTAAAAGCATTCGAGGGCAAGCATGAAAATTCGAGAAAACTTACCGGATCCTTTTATTCACGAAAAAGCCACTGTTATTGGGAATGTAAAATTAGCTAAAGGAGTCAGTATTTGGCCAGGGGCTGTTTTGCGCGCCGATATGCATGATATTATTTTAGGCGAAGGAGTAAATATCCAAGATAACAGTACCATCCACACAGATTTTAAAAAACCTGTTATCATTGGGGATTATACTCTCGTGGGTCACAATGCCATGTTGCATGGTTGCAAAATTGGTAAAGGTTGTTTAATTGGAATTAACGCCACTGTGTTGGATGATGCGGAAATTGGAGATGGTGCGATGATTACAGCAGGCTGTTTAATTCGAGGCGGAACAAAAATTCCGCCAAAAGCCATGGTCATTCAAAAAAAAGGCGAAATAAAAATTATCGAAAACAAAGCACGCACCATGTTTACCGTGGCGGGATCATTAGAATATATACGCTTAATTGAAATGCATCAAAAAAATGAATTTATTCGCTTTACAGAAGAAGATGAAAAAGCTTTACAGGAAGAGGCTAAAGAAATTATCAAGGAATGGGGACTATGAAAAAAGTTTTGATAT
Source organism: Candidatus Hydrogenedentota bacterium (assembly GCA_003695005.1). Lineage (GTDB taxonomy): Bacteria > Spirochaetota > Leptospiria > Turneriellales > J094 > J094. The sequence goes on from RFJE01000041.1 coordinate 4,441, forward strand.
TAGGTGTAGTAGTAATTGGGATGTTGCCTTTTTCTTTATGGGCAAAGAAGTTTCAAAAAACACAATATTTTAATGTTAAAGTGCTTGGTATAAATGTTGGCTTTGCACGCTTGCGGACAGGGTATCCGCAGCCCTGTCCAAAACCACAGGGGCTTGTAAAGAAAGAAAAGTGTGTATTATATGAGTATTCCGTCAACTTAAATAAAATGCAAATGATAGGGGGAGCCATGCGGATATTAAGCAAAGCTTATGTCATCCAACATGAATGGATTCCGCATTACATCGTTACAAAATATGACATTGCTGGTAAAAAAACAATGACTTCTTTATTCTACAACTATAAACAAAATCAAGTGATACTACAAGACCTAAAGAAAAAAATCACAAAGAAAATTGTAATGCCACCCAATGCACATTCTTTAGCAACCTTACCGATTTATTACGGTCGTTCGAAACATCCAAAACTTTCTGGTTTTGTTATGGGTGATACTTCCTTCCAAAAATTTCAAGTTAGGATTCGAGAAGAGAAGAAAAAAGGAACATTATTAAGACGGGTATTCCAAAAAGGTTCCGAATATATTCGGGTAAAATCAGGTACGGATGACATCCAATATGTTCGCTTATTACCTATTAAAGTGTTTGGAATGCAGCTCGGTAATATTGATGCAGAAAGAGTCGTTAAACAAAAGAAGAAATGACCGAAAATAAATTATGGTCTTTTTATTGGTTTTTTTTCTCGTATCGTCATTTGTATTTTCGCAAGATAAAATTTCAAGTGTACCCCCAAAGGCCAAAAATTTTTCTGCTATAGAACAAGAGCGGAAGAAGCAAGAGTTATTACGGTGGAATTTTGCTTTCAATTTATTCCAAAATCATAACTATAATCAAGCTTTTATTGAGTTTCAAGATTTTTTAGAAATTTATCCAAATTCTCGTTTTGCTGCAGATGCTTATTTGCATATGGGGGAAATTCTAGAAGATAAACAATTTTATTTTAAAGCCCTTGATTTGTATAAAAAAGGTAAAGAGAAGTATCCCGCAAAAGCAAAAGAATTTCAACAAAAAATCGCTGCCATTGAAAACATGTTTGAAATGAATGCTTTATCGAATGAGCATAGCAGCTCCAATAACCCCGTAGTAGTTCTCTCCGGAAGCAAAGACAACGTCCATTAAATGTAAATCTCTCGGCGACATGTTTTCGTCCATTGCTTCGTGCATCTTAGGTACAATATGCTCATGCGCTCCATACAATCCACCGGTTACCAATAAATCTCGAGCTCCAAGTAAATAAAATAAATTTGCTGCAAAAAGGCCAACGGCATAACCGGCAATGTCCCAAACAAGTTTTGCATTGGCATCACCTTTATTTGCTAGATCTACAATTTCGGGTGGATCTAAAGTTTTGCCTGTAAGGGCTGTATAATACTTTTTAACCGCTGTGGCCGAAGCATAAGTTTCAAAACAATATTTTTTTCCACAGCCGCACGTAAGCACTTCTGGCACCATCTCTAAAAGTTTTGGATGAGCCAATGCCATGTGGCCTACTTCAAACGCATTGTCGTTGGCACCATGGAATATTTTACCATTGATAATGAGTCCGCCACCAATCCCCGTGCCCACGGTAATAACACATTCTGCATCTGGCTCAAACCCCGATTTCTTCATTTCATAATAATAACCATAAGCGGCACAGTTGGCATCATTATCTAATGCAAATTTTAAATTTGGATGTATGACTTGTAGCAAAGGAATTAACCGACAATTTTCTATTTTAGGGAAATTTGCTGTATGATAAATTAGACCTTCTCGAATATCTAGCGGACCAGGGGATCCAATCCCTACTTCTGAAAAATGATAGTCTTCTAAAAACTCTTCAATACATTCTGAACAAAGTTTTACAAGGTCGTCACAAGTAAGATCCGGCCCTGTAGGGGCCGTGATCATTTCTTCAATCTCTAAATTCTTTTCATTGACGATTCCGGCTTTTAAACTGGTACCGCCAATATCAATGCCAAGTCTTTTTTTTTCCCTATGGTGATAGTTTCTATGAGCTTTTCTCCTCATTCCTTTTCTTTTACGGTAATTTCAATTGTGTCCGACAATTCTTTTCCATACGATTTATGAGCACCATCAGCAAATTGTAAGGTAAGTTTATATTTACCCGGCTTTAAGTCTAAATCTGTTTCCGTTTGCCCTTTGCCAAAGTGCAAGTGAGTATCATCTTTGGGAATTACCTGTCCTTTCGGCACCGGCCCACCATTAATGATAATATGATGGTGACCAGAATTTTCTTTTACTTCGCCCGCAGGCTCAACCGCGATATTTTCTGCTCCCATTTTTATATGCACAGGGGATGTGACTACCGCACCATTTTTAGGCTCTATAAAATACACTCTAGCCTTTTTCTTGCTTTTGCATGCCGTAAAGCTAATGACGGCAATACTTGCAAACAATATAATTGTAATTTTTTTCATATTTCCTCCTTTTTAAAAAAATACAAGGTATATTTTTAGTGCCCTTTGTCAATTGATTTGTTACAAATTTTGTGTAGACAGCGACACGACGAAACGCCGTATCCCTGATCAGCAATTCTCGGTGAAGGGAAAAAAG
>RFJE01000379.1 GCA_003695005.1 Candidatus Hydrogenedentota bacterium
GTTTTACACATGCATATTTAAAAGAGAAAAAAAAGCAGGAAGATATTTTTTTAATGAGCAAACTAGCGTACGATGCGCTTTACCCGAGACCTTTTCTAAACGTAGTAAAAAAAGTATCACAACGTTTTTCTCTTGAACCTGCTAGGATTTATGCTTTAATGAAGCAAGAATCTAGTTTTTTCTTATCGGCCACTTCTCCCGCTGGTGCTTCGGGAATTATGCAAGTCATGCCCTATACTGCAAAAGATTTAAACCGCCGCTTAAAAATAAAAAATTTAGATTTGCACAACCCAAACCATTCTATTTTACTAGGGGCTAAATTTTATGCTGACATGAGCAAAATGTTCCACGGGGATTTTGAAAAAATTGCAATGGCATACAACGCCGGTCCAGGCAGATTATTAGAGTGGGAAAAACGTTTTGCCGGTGTCCCGAAGGTCCTCTTTTTAGAAGAAATCCCATTTGAAGAAACCTATTATTATGTAAAAAAAACTCGCAAGTATTATGACCGCTATAAGATAGGGTTCGAGTACTTTTTTTAATTTTTTTGCGGACTTTTATACTTATCCCGCACATAAGCCGATAAATTATCAATAAAGAAAAAACGGGCTGATTTTAATGGCGCCGGTGATCCGGTTCGAATAGAAAGGCCTATAATTTTTAAAGTTTTTTGAACTCCAAGAGACCAATCTCTCTGTACAATGGCATCAGGTACTTCTACTTTTAATTTTCTCCATCCTCGAAATTTTAAATTTCCTATTTTTAACAAGTGAATTCGGCCATAAGTATCCTCTATCAAAAAATGAACGGTGGTTGGTAAATGCATTCCATAAACCCAAATATAGAGAAAACGAATATGCTGATAGATCTCAATTGGTTTTTTAAACCGATATTGTCCTTGCCCGGGCCCATTACCATAAAACCGAACTTCCCAATACGATGAATCGAGAATCGGGGCTGGGTAAAAATTAGATTTACGAAAGATAATCTGGTAATTTCTCGAAGCTAAAATTTTTCCTGTTGGATTTTTAGAAAAATCATATAATTGAATTTCCTTATAAATCCCCCGATGAATTTTTTTAGCCGCATCAAGAGCTAAAGGATCTCGTTCTTGCGCATAAAGAATAACGCACGATAAAAGTAAAAACAAAAGTAAAAACTTCATATTAATTTCCCATTTGCAAACCAATGGTGGAAAAAATAACAGTTAATTTTGGTAAAATATTTCCTCCATCACCCAAAGGACATAAGACAATTAAACTTCCAACCCGGTAAACGGGATATTTAAAGTGCTGTTTTTCCAAAAAAGATTTTTTAGCTGACTCGCGGGATGCATAAAATATCAATGTATAGGGATATTGAGCATTTAATCTTGAAAAGGAAGAAATATAGCCAACACTTGTACCATTAAACCATGCCTTGCGAAATGAAAAATTTCGATACGCATTTAGCTTTGCAATAACTTCTTTGTGTTTTTTAAATTCTTGTGGCGCATCCTCTATTAAGTTTTCGTCACCATAATACTGAATCACGGTTCTTTTTAAAAGCGGCAAAACACGAGCAATACTACTTGAATACATATAGCCTGCTGCATCATTCCCCGGTGCATTCCTTGCAAAAACCTCATATAAAAATGCAGCTTGGTAAGCATACGCCCCATTGGCATACGAATCACAAACCTGTAATTTCGACAAATTTGCACGTGGACTACCTATTGATATAAAAGGAAAGTTTTTTGGACATTGAACATGGCCATATATAGGGGAATCGGTATGTCTTGCCTCGTGAACTAATAAATATATTTTCTCCAATTGCGCTACGGAGAAAAATTCATCTCCGATATAAATCGTTCCATTGCCTGCATTTAAGGCCGCAGCCCAATCATTGCGAAAACGAAATTCTTGAATGCGCTTTAAAACCCATTTTTGCAAATCAAATGTTTTAAAATCCCCCCCAAATAACTCTTGAAAACGGCTATAATGTTGGTACACATTCTTTGGAATTCTTAACCTATATTTCCTGTATTGATTGATATTTAGAAGCACATCCTTTAAATCTTTTTCTTGTGCTTTTGTAAAGCCAAGCACAGGAATAGCAAATTGTTTAATTTGCAAAATACTTGCTTTTGCAAAAAGACTATTCATCAAAACTATCAAGATAAGAAGAAAATTTTTAATCATGGTAAATTCCGAGTACAGTCCACAAAATGTAAATACTTCTTTCTTGACTCAAAAAATTTTTTTCCTAGAGCGCCTATATGGCGAGCTTTTTGTACAAATAATTTTTCTTTTGGTGGTGGCAACAACCGAAATAAATTTTCTCCTTGATCAAACGGTACTACTTCATCCGATTCACTGTGAATAACGAGTTTCGGATAGCCAGCTAAATTCTGTAAATTTTGTTCGGGTGCACTATCGTCTGTAATAAGCCAATAAGCTAAAAACTGCAATGGCCACAAATACCATTTTTTTTTCATAATGCTGGCAGCAACTTTTTGGTAGGAAGGAAAAGTAGAGTCTAGCACAAGACGCGTGTCTTTACTTAATGGCATTTGGCTAACTGCGACCATTAAAATAGCCCCGCCTAAACTCTGTCCATGCAAAATAAAACACTTGCCTCTTTTGCTGATAGGTACCTGTTGTGCCCACTCAATCGCTGCTTGTGTATCTTGGATTAATCCGTATCGGGAAATGACTTTTTTTTCGGATTGACCATATCCACGATAATCAAAAGTAAATAAGTTATACCCTTTAGAAACAACCCATGCTAGTGAATAAAAATGAGCACTTATATTCTGTGCATTACCATGTACCTGTACAATCGTGCCCTTTGGACTATCCGCTTTTATCCAATAGCCATGCAATCGTGTTAGATCTTTAGAATAAAAGTACACATCTTCGTAAATCAGTCCTAATTTGGCTGGCGTAGAATATTGCTTAGAGTCGGGATAATAAAAAAGAGAATTACACCGAATAAAAAATAAACAAAAATAAATTACCATAAACCATTGGTAAGAATAACGAATCCTGCCCAACAACTCTCGATAAAGGGAAAAAAGGCCTGCTCGGCACAGTTCCGCATCGCTGAATCCCTCACCTTTTTTTCTCAAAATTAGAACAAGATTTTGTTTTCTACTTAAATGGGAGCAATGCACGTCATTTATGTTACAAAACGTAAAAAAGGTGAGGGATGAGGGAGAGAACTGTTTGAGCACGAGCAGGCCTTTTTTTCCCTTTTTTAATTTGATTCCATCGATTCTCGGCGTTTCGCCGAGAATCGATGAATCCTGCCAATGGCTTGCATACTCACAATTGGCTGAATTATTCTTCTTCGGCGTCTAGCACTACGACATTGCTTTCTTCTTCTTTCGCTTGTCCGGGCAGACGACCTTCTTCTAAATCCATTTCTTCTTCCTCGGTGTAAAATAAATCACCAATTACATTTTTGTATGCTCGTACTTTACGATAATCTCGAAGACCTGTTCCTGCCGGAATTAAATGTCCTATAATAATATTTTCTTTTAAACCATTTAAAGGATCTTCTTTCCCTTTAATCGCTGCATCCGTTAAAACGCGGGTTGTTTCTTGGAAAGAAGCGGCCGACAAAAAGCTTTCACTATTGAGAGATGCTTTCGTTAATCCCATTAAAACAGGACGACAAGTAGCAGGTGCACCCCCTTCGGCAATTACACGCTCATTTTCCTTCTTAAATGTAAATTTATCTACTGTCGTTAGGGGTACAAAGGAAGTATCTCCCGCATCAATAATTTCTACTTTGCGCATCATTTGTCGCAAAATAATTTCTAAGTGTTTATCGTTAATCGATACACCTTGCAATCTATATACATCTTGTATTTCTCGGATCATATAGCGCTGTAATTCGGCTTCTCCTAAAGTACGTAAAATATCATGTGGATCCATTGGCCCATCGTCTAGTGGCTCACCTACATGAACTTCATCCCCATCATGAACAAGAATGTTCTTATGAAGTGGTATTGCCACACTTACGCCTTCGGCTTCCGGATCATTTAATGGTATAATTTTAAGGATCCGTTTATCGCGAACGACTTCTCCTGTATCTTGTACAATTCCATCAATTTCGGCTAAATGGCAAGGATCTTTTGGATGACGTGCTTCAAAAAGCTCATCGACTCGCGGCAGACCACCTGTAATATCTCGGTTTTTCTGTGCTTTTTGCTCAATTTTAGCAATGATATCCCCTGCTTTTACTTGCGCCCCATTTTCTACCGCTAAAATACTACCGGGTGGTAATGCAATTTCATCTACAAGCTTTCCTTTTAGGAATATACCAACCCGTGGAATGAGTTTTTCCTGGCGATAAGGCACAATACGGAAAATTTTAGCTGTCCCTATTTCCTCAACCTTTAAGTTTTTACCTTCCTCTACATCCTGAAATTCCACTTTACCATCTTGTTGTGCCACTAACAATGTATTATAAGGGTCGAACTCGGCAAGCACTGCCCCGGCTTTTACTAAATCCCCTTCTTCCACTAATAACTTACTACCTGCCGAGAGCCCAATTACATAATCTTCGCCTAAAAGCTCAAGCTCATTTTCTGTTATTCTAACGATTCCCGGTGCCGAAGCATAAATGGCTACAAGGTTTTCTTTGCCTTTATCCTTACTTTTCTTTTTCGCAATGACTTCTCCCCTAATAATGCGGCTACCCTCTTTAACGGAAATTTCTGCTAAATCTTTTAGTGGATATCGCTCTAAAACCTGTACAATGGTCATAGTTCCACGACGAGTAATAATTCTGTCTTTATTTCTATCTGTAACAATATGGCCATTAATGGTTTTTACAAAAGCTTCATAAGGCGCCGTGATTTTATTTTCCACGGCCGCGGTTGTTGCAATACCACCAATATGGAATGTCCGCATGGTAAGCTGCGTTCCGGGTTGGCCAATACTTTGTGCAGCAATAATACCAACGGCTTCTCCTTTTTGCACAGGCTTTAACGTAGCTAAATCTAATCCATAGCATTTCGCACAAACCCCTGCTTCTGATTCACAGGTTAAGATAGATCGTACTTTAATAGCTTCTACGCCTGTATTTTCAATATCTTGTGCAATTTCTTCCGTAACTAATGTATCGGCAGGATACAATACTTCCTGTGTTTCCGGATCTAAAATATCTTGTGCTAAATAGCGCCCGAAAATTTTCTCGCGTAAACTAACAATAACCTTATCACCGTCTTTATCTGCAATAAGCTCATAGCCTTCTTTTGTACCACAGTCGTCTTCGCGAATAATTACATCCTGTGAAATATCCACAAGACGCCGTGTTAAATAACCTGCATCTGCCGTCTTTAAGGCAGTATCTGCAAGACCTTTTCGAGCCCCATGTGTGGAAATAAAAAACTCTAATACACCAAGCCCTTCTTTAAAGTTAGAACGGATAGGTAACTCAATAATATCCCCCGATGGCTTTGCCATTAAACCACGCATTCCGGCTAACTGCCGAATTTGTGACCTAGAACCTCGAGCTCCTGATGCAGCCATCGCAAAAATCGGATTAAAACCATCTTTATCTTTCGAGAGAAGTTCAAACAAGTCTTCTGTAATTTTTTCGTTTGTACTTGTCCAAATTTCAATTACCTTCTTATATCGCTCTTCGTTTGTAATAACGCCTTTGCGGTGCTCATTTTCTACACGTTCGACTTCTTTCGTTGCTTCTTTAATAAATTTAGCCTTACTTTCTGGAATTTTTACATCGTCTAAAGAAATGGTAGGTGCAAACATGGTGGCAAACTTAAAACCTAATTCCTTAATATTATCGAGAAATTTAACGGTTACACCGGCTCCATACCGCTTGTATAAATCTGCAATCAATTGGTTAATGGTCTTTGAATCGATGGCTCGGTTTACATAAGGATAATCAAAGGGTAAAAGCTCATTAAAAATTAGTTTTCCCGGGGTGGTTTCAATTTGTTTATCCTGATGTATATATTGAATTTTAGCTCGATACGCAACAAGCCCTCTTTCTAATGCATAAAGCACTTCTTCCATACTATCATAAAGAGTGCCCTCGCCTGTCGCCCCTGGAAGTTCCTGTGTTAAATAGTAAAGACCTAAAATCATATCCTGCGTAGGTCCAACAATTGGCTGACCATTTGCAGGGTTTAACAAGTTATGAGCAGATAAAATTAAAAGCCAACATTCTAGCTGAGCCCGTGGCGATAAAGGCACATGGATGGCCATTTGGTCACCATCAAAATCCGCATTAAAGGCATGACAAACTAATGGATGCAGCTGAATAGCTTTTCCTTCAATCAATACCGGCAAGAACGCTTGGATGCCTAATCTGTGAAGAGTCGGTGCTCGGTTTAGCATTACAGGATGCTCATGAATGACTTCTTCAAGCCCTTCAAAAACTTCCCGCTCTTCATTTTCAATCATTCTTTTGGCAGATTTAATATTTTGTGTGTAATCTTTATCCACAAGCCACTTCATAATAAATGGCTTAAATAACTCTAATGCCATTTTCTTTGGCAAGCCACATTGGTACATTTTAAGCTCTGGCCCTACTACAATTACAGTACGACCGGAATAATCCACCCGCTTTCCTAATAAGTTTTGACGGAAACGACCTTGCTTTCCTTTCAACATATCCGAAAGCGATTTTAAAGGACGGTTGCCTTTGCCTTTTATCGCTTTCTTACGACGGGAATTATCAAACAAAGCATCGACCGCTTCCTGCAACATTCTTTTTTCATTGCATACAATAATATCCGGTGCCTTTAATGCTAACAGTCTTTTTAATCGATTGTTGCGGTTAATAACCCGTCTGTATAAATCATTTAAATCCGAAGTTGCAAACCTTCCCCCTTCTAGTTGAACCATAGGCCGCAATTCCGGTGGCAACACCGGAATAATATCTAAAATCATCCACTCGGGACGATTACCACTATCTCGAAAAGCTTCTAAAAGCTCTAAACGTTTTAAAATTCTTTTATCTGTAATTTTCTTCTTTTCTTCAATTTTAGCACGTAGCTCGCGAATTTCTTCTTCAATATTAATCATCGCAAGCATTTCTTTAATGGCATCGGCACCAATCGATGCATAGACCCTATCACCATGCTGCTCCATTAAACGGTGATATTCTTCTGTGGTAATAAGCTGTTTTTCTTCTAATCCTGTATCACCCGGATCAATGATAATGTAGCGCTCAAAATACAAAACGCTTTTTACATCATTGGCACTCATATCAAGTAAAAGAGCAATTCGACTTGGCACCGTGCGATAGTACCAAATATGCGCCACCGGATAGGATAGTTCAATATGCCCCATTCTCTCGCGCCGTACTTTATAATGTGTTACTTCTACACCACATTTATCACAAACAACACCCTTATAACGAATGGACTTAAACTTTCCACAGTAACACTCCCATTCTTTGGTAGTTCCAAAAATTTTCTCACAAAAAAGCCCATCCCTTTCCGGCTTTAACGTACGATAATTAATTGTCTCTGGCTTTTTTACTTCGCCATGAGACCACTCTCTAATTTTATCGGGGGAAGCTAACCGAATTCGAATCTTACTAAAATCATGCATTTCGTTCACCATTGTCTCCTTTATGTTCTTTCTGCGGAATCAATTTTAATGCGCCTACGAGCACGGCCATAATCATCCATATCGGATACTTCAATTGGATTGCCTTCGCTATCTAAAACACTAATGTCTAATGCAAGTGATCGAATCTCTTTAATGAGAACATTAAAGGATTCCGGGATGCCCGGCCGAATGGCGTGGATGCCTTTTACAATGCTCTCATATACTCGAGCTCGGCCTAGCATATCATCGGATTTTACAGTAAGTAATTCTTGCAATGTATTGGAAGCACCATAGGCTTCTAATGCCCATACTTCCATCTCTCCTAATCGTTGACCACCAAACTGTGCTTTTCCACCGAGTGGTTGCTGTGTTACAAGGGAATAAGGCCCCGTGGATCGAGCATGCATCTTATCTTCAATCATGTGCGATAGCTTGAGCATATACACTTCGCCTACTAATGCTTCATGATGAAAATACTCACCTGTTTTTCCACTGCGAAGCCGGATTTTAGAATTTGGTGGTAACTCGGCTTTTTTCATATACTCTTCAATATCCTGCAGCTTGGCTCCGTCAAAAACAGGAGTTTCAAAATGTAACCCAAGCGCACGACCTGCCCAGCCAAGTTGTGTTTCAAAAATTTGCCCGATATTCATTCGGGATGGTACCCCTAATGGATTCAGAACAATGTCAATTGGTGTTCCATCCGGCAAAAATGGCATATCAGCTTCTGGTAAAATCGTAGAAATAACACCTTTGTTTCCATGGCGACCTGCCATTTTATCACCCACGGAAATTTTTCTTTTCTGTGCAACATACACTTTAACAGCTTCTACAATTCCGGGGGGAAGCTCGTCTCCGGCATCGCGCGAGAACCGCTTAATATCGACCACAATCCCACCATGACCATTTGGCACTTTTAAAGAATTATCTTTTACTTCTTTTGCTTTTTCTCCAAAAATACTATGCAGTAAGCGGTATTCTGGTGTAAGATCCGTATCCCCTTTTGGTGTTACCATTCCCACTAAAATATCACCGGCTCGTACTTCCGCACCTAACCGAATAATACCATCCTCGTCTAAATCGCGGAAAGCTCGCTCACTAATATTAGGAATATCTCGGGTGATCATTTCGCGACCTAGCTTGGTCTCACGAGCCTGAATTTCAAATTCCTCAATATGAATAGAAGTATAAACATCTTCTTTTACTAAACGCTCGGATAAAACAATTGCATCCTCGAAATTGTAGCCATCCCATGGCATAAACGCCACGCGTACATTTTTACCAAGAGAAAGCCGACCGCGATTAGTGGCATGTCCATCGGCTAATATAGTAGCTTTTTGTACACGCTTACCATTTTTTACCACTTCGGCTTTTACAATTTCGCCGGCAATAAAGTCGCCTTTATACAAGCTATCTTTTGCTTTTACGCGGCATTCCATTTTTCCTTGGAATGTATTTAATGGCATTTTGTAAATTTTGCCAGAATCTCCTTCAAAAATCACTTCATCCTTTGTAACTTTCTTTACTTCTCCATCTTCTGGCGCATGATATACTTGCACCCGTGGAATTTGGTTTAAACAAGTACTTTGGTTTGTACGGCGAAATTTCATTAAACGGTATGTATCAATCTCGCCGGACTTGGTTTCTACCTCAATATGATTTGCATCTACTTTAACAACCACGCCATCCCGCTTTGCTAAAACAGAAACACCGGAATCATAAGCGACATTTTTTTCTAAACCGGTTCCTACAAGGGGCGGCTCGGTTACCATCAAAGGTACAGCCTGACGCTGCATGTTCGATCCCATCAGAGCACGGTTTGCATCATCATGCTCTAAAAAGGGAATAAGACCGGTTGATAAAGATACAACTTGTAAGGGATCCACATCCATTAAATCAATTTCATCGGGACTTTTTAGTGGAAAATCACCTCGGTAACGACAACTCACAAGGGCATCAGTAAACTCGCCTTTTTCGTTAATCGAAGCATTTGCCTGCGCAATTACATAGTGGTCTTCTTCGTTGGCACTTAAATAAACCACTTCATCCGTTACTTTTCCATTTTTTACTACGCGATAGGGCGTTTCTAAAAAGCCATACTCATTTAAGCGGCCATAGGTTGCCATCGAAGTAATTAAGCCGATGTTCGGACCTTCCGGGGTTTCAATTGGACAAAGGCGACCATAATGAGTATAGTGTACGTCCCGAACTTCAAACCCGGCTCGCTCACGAGTTAGACCCCCTGGACCGAGGGCATTCATTCGGCGCTTATGTGTAATCTCGGAAAGCGGGTTTGTTTGGTCCATAAACTGGCTTAACTGGGAAGCACCAAAAAATTCATTTAAAACCGCGGTGATAGGCTTAATGGAAATTAAAAGCTGCGGCGTCATAACGTCCACATCATTCATGCTCATTCGCTCGCGGACCACACGCTCCATGCGGGCAAAGCCTGTTTTTAATTGAAGTGTTAATAATTCCCCCACTGTTCTTACCCGCCGATTTCCTAAATGGTCAATATCATCGACTTGGTAACCATCTACTTCGTTGATAATATAGACCATGTACTTTAATGCTTCTAAAATATCAACTGGACGTAAGGTTCGATCCTTTACATCATCAGAAAACTCATCTGGCTTAATATGCTTAAATTTTGCATTTACTTTATAACGACCAACTTTTCCTAAATCGTAAGTTTTCGGGTCAAAGAATAGCCGCTTTAACTCTGCCTCGGCGCGCTCTACATTTTTCTTGCGCTTTTCTTCATCTCCATGGTCGGCTGTATATTCCAAAGGTTTTTGTATTTTTAAAAATTCAATAAGCGCCTCTTCTTGAGAGTTCACCCCGTCCTTTTCTAAACTTTTAATAACAACAGTGTCTTCTCCAAGACCTGGATTTACAATTAAATCTACCGAAACAACTTTTCCTTCGCGCAATAAATCTAAACTATCTTCATTTAATTGCGCACCGGCTTCCATAATCACCTCTCCCGTTTCGGGATGAGGAACATCATGAGCTACCCTGCGGCCAATATACTTCTGCAAGGTTTTCATTTGTTGGCCTTTGATAGCAATACTTTCCGTCTCAAAGAAAAAGCGTAAAACTTCCTCATTTGTTCCGTAGCCAAGAGCTTTCACTAGCAAAGTAAAAGGAAACTTTTTTCTGCGGTCAATTCGCGCAATCAAAAGCCCCTTTGTATCCATTTCAAATTCTAGCCAAGACCCCTTATGATCGGGAATAATGCGCGCTGAATAAATTTCTTTCTCGGCATCAAAGAAAAAGAAAATACCCGGGGAACGATGCAACTGGTTTACAACAACACGCTCCGCTCCATTAATAATAAATGTTCCGGTGTCCGTCATTAAAGGCAAATCGCCCATATAGACTTCTTGCTCCCGGATTTCGCCGGTTTCCATAGCGATTAAGCGAATTGTGGCTTTTAAGGGCGCTGCGTAGGATACACCATTAATTTTGCATTCCCAAACATCTTTTTTGGGCTCGCCAATATCATACTTTACAAACTCTAAAACAACATCACCATTTGAACTTTCAATAGGAAAAGAATCTAAAAAAACTGCCTGAAGACCCACTGGATCCCGCTTTTCGGGCTTTTTATCGAGCTGTAAAAACTCCCGATAGCTATCTAATTGAATTTGAACTAACTGTGGAATATCAATTGGCTTTTTAATTTTTCCAAAGTTTACCACATTTAACGGCGAATTTTCTTCAAATGCTACATTTACTTCTACTTTTTCCGCAGTTTTTGCTTGATCACTCATAGAGCGCCCCTTCTTTTAAGATTTTGGTATTTAGACAATGCCATTTAAAAATTATGATAAAATATAATAAAGCAGGGCATAGGTCCCCTATACCCCGCCACTTGCGCAAATTCAATGCGCTAAATTTACTTGAGAGCGACTTTCGCTCCAAGAGCTTCTAATTCAGATTTAATTTTCTCTGCTTCTTCTTTCGGAACTTCTTCTTTTAATGTTCCGCCGCCCTCAACTAATTTCTTCGCATCCATAAGCGGTAAGCCTGTAATTTCGCGCACTTTCTTAATGGTATCCACTTTTTTATCTCCACCGTACGCTTCTAACTCGATATTAAATTCGGTTTTAGCATCGCCTCCAGCGGCTTCCGCTCCTCCGGCAGCAGGTGCAGCTGCAACAGCAACCGGCGCCGCAGCAGAAATACCAAACTTTTCTTCCATTTTTTTAACTAACTCTGCTGCTTCCACTAGCGTAAGATTCCCGATTTTTTCAAGTAACTCTTCCATTTTCTTGGCTCCTTTTTTTATTTATCCGTTCTTTTCTCCAACCGCTTTAATGGCACGAGCTAACGAAGACATGATTTGGTTCATCATACCTGCAATATTCGTTGCCGGCGCATTGAGCAAGCTGGCTAACATAGCAAGGGACTGCTCCTTGCTTGGTAGTTCTGCCATTTGGCTAACTTGTTCCGCATCATAATAAGTGGCATCCATGACACCACCTACCAACGAAACATGCTCATTTTCCTTTCCATACTCTTTTAAGACTTTAGCCACAGCCGGAAAGTCTTTATCCACCATTGCCACCGCAATGGCACCTGTTAGGTTTTGTGCAACCTCTAAGTCTTTATATTTTTCTTTTTCTTTTAAGCTTAACTGAAATATCTTATTCTTAATAACTTTATATTCAACACCATGCTCCCGTAACTTTTTTCTTAAATCGGTAATATCTGCAACAGAGAGGCCTGTGTATCGCGTCATAATAAAATCTGGCTTTTCTTCTAA
>RFJE01000380.1 GCA_003695005.1 Candidatus Hydrogenedentota bacterium
AAGTATAAAGAGCACTATTTTTTTCATTGTAGTAAAAGCATATAAATCTCATTCTAAATGGCAAGGTTTTTTTAAGGTGATGGGTAATTTCTAATTAGCGGTTCTCGGCGTGTCGCCGAGAACCGCTGGTTTCTACTTTCTTTACAAAAAATTTGTGGACAAAAAGTCTAGTTGTTTATATATTTAATAACCAATGAAAAACTTTATTTTACTCCCGTTTCTATTGTTTTTCCTACACTGTTCGAGTATTGTAGATGGGAGTAAACCGGAAAACCAGGGTTTTTTATGGCAACTACCCGATGGAAATTTACAAGCTTATCTCAATTCGAAGGGCTTACATGATGATCCCCGCTTAAAAAAAACAAGTGTGATTATGATGTACATTTACAAAAAGGGTGCCGAGATTGATCAACCTTGTGATTCCAGTGAAACTGCGGATCATTGTTTAGACTCTTTTGGGTTTGCGAATGATCCGGGTTACTTTGGCTACGATCCGCAATATAAAAACTATAGTCCTTTACTCATGTCGGATGGTACAAACCCTCATCCGATTACTTACTTAAATTTGGACTTGAGCACGCACATTATGCCAGCTTTTGCAGCAAGTGGTTCTGAATTTGCTTCTACTTATTTTTATGATTACAATGAATTTCAATCTTTAAATCATGTCGTATTTGACGGGGATCGGTTTGATGTCTATTTTGCTGTTCACTTTAATGCAATGAAAGAAGCAGCTAATGAAAAAGATCGTTTCGATCCAAACTCTTCTGTATGGCTGCGTCCTGTAGCGCCAGATTTAATTTCTCCTAAAATTAGTATTAAAATTAAATTATTAGCAGAAGGCCCACAAGATGAGCCTGGGAATTACTATGAAATTCCAGATTATAGTACCTGGAAAGCCTGTCCCAAAGAAACAGCGAATTCAAATGACGTAGTAATTTCAGAAATTTTTTGGGGAGACTCGGTAGCAGATGATGGCAGCTCAAAAAGTACAGGTGACGAAGATGAATTTGTGGAAATTGCAAACATCAGTGGAAAAGATTTAAATATTGGCTATTGGAAATTAAGAATTGATAGTACAGAGTTTACTTTGCCCCCTTGTGTTGAGCTCAAAGCAGGAGAAGAATTAGCCCTTGTTTCTCATAAAAAATATGCTTTTTCGGAAACAGGACTTTTCCTCAGTGGGTTAGATTTAGTTGAAAATGGTTCTTCAAGTACAACCACGATGAGTATTTTAGATAGTAGTGGTAACACAATTTACAGTTTAACCTGTGATCCTACCACGAATTGGCCTGCGGGTGCAGCAAATCAATCTATGGTGCAAAAGAACAATCCCCCCCAAGCCGTGAGTGATTGTACAACTACTTCCTGGCAAACCAATACTATCGTTGGAAACAAGATTTCATCTTTGTATAATAATGGAACATATGCAACACCCGGAGAGCATCCTTAAACAAAATTCGTGTTGTATCTCTAAAAGGTAATTTTTAGTATTAACCAGTGTTTAATTTTCGCTTCCAATCATATACAGGAACCACAATAATAAAACTAAAAGATCGGTATCTTAACTTACTCATACGAAAATTTAAATCGTCTGTAAAGGGATAAGTACTTAAATCCGCTGCGAGTTGGTCTAATGCGTGAACATAAATAAAAGGAAAAGCTGGAGATCGAGTGCGTATAGAATACACATAGCCGGGAATGGGATTCATTTTTCGTAACCTACGTCGAAGGCTAAAATAATTTTTTACTGTATTTTTTTCTAGTCTCCAAAGATATCGGCTTAGGTAAGGTGGGAATAGAACTGCATAACCAACATTAGCTACTAGTAAAACCGAACTAACATCAATTTCTATGTTTGTTAAGCTATTGTTTTGCGATAAGTAATTTTTTTCTTGCTTTAAAATATACCGGTGTTCTAAACTCACTTTCAAATTTGATCGTAACGCAATGAAGGGTTTCGAATACAAGTATAAGTCTATTGTACAACTAAATGGTAATTTTTCTACTAGCCGTGAAGGTATTAAAGAGCAATCTGGAATATGGGAATGATCAAATAAACTAATCGGCACTAGTTCGGTTACACAAATTAAGGATAGCACGACAAATTTTTGTATCATTAAAATACAATTTGTATCATAGCTTCGGTTTTCTTTTCCACCCTGTCCGAATAAACACTAGTCTTAAAATCGAGTTTTGCTTTTTGGCATTCTTCTTTTAGGTAAGAAATGTATAAAAGCCCTAAACCTGCCCCTAATTTTTCTTCTTTACTTTCGGAAAAAAAGTCCGAAAGACTAGTGTCTGTTACATCGGTATTCATTTTCGAGGCCAATTTCTTTTCTGTGGAATGAGTCATAATGCCTGGATTGCGCACAACAATATCTAGCCTATAATCTTTCTTATGCATAACTTCATCCTTATGAAAACGCCAGGCAATTTCCAAAAATTTTTGCTGGCTTGCTGCAAGAGCAACAAGCTTTTTTCTTTTCTCCGAATTCTTTAACCAAGAGAAAGACTCATCAGCAGAAGAAATCCACCCCATCTCCATCAGTAATTTATCAAAATTTGCTTTTTCCGCGTTTTGCACAAGCTCCATAATCACATTTGCTAAATGAGTGGCAATTTTCGTTCTATCTAAATAAGATGCAATTAAATCCGCAAATTCATACTTTACTTTTTCTTTTAAGGGAGAGGCATAAACAATCATGTATAAATACCAAATCCTATCATCAATAAATTTAACAAACTTATCTAAACTCTTGATGTGCATGAGCCTATCTTCTTCCGATAAGTTTGCATCTTCTAAAATACGTTCAACTACTTCGTTGCGAATTTCTAACTCTAGAATTTCCTTTCGCTGTGCTTTTTGAGCCATAATTTTCTTTGCTTGTTCTAAAGGTACATGAGATAAACTGCGAATGGCGCTTGTTGGATTTTGTTTATTAAATTCAAGAATTACAGGAGACTGAAGTAAAAGCTTTGCTAAAGTCGGATTCATTTTTTTGTAAAGCAAACCATAAACAGAAAGACGGGTTAAATCGATAATTTTATTGCGGTGAACTAATAACTCGGGTAAATAGACATATATTTCTCGGACATAGCCGTTAATAATGAGTTTTTGCGTGGTTGGAGCATTAAGACCTTTACGAATAATTCCCTGTGATCTAGTACCTTCACTCGTGGTAAAATAAGGCAGCTTTGTTAAACTGCCAAATAAATGAATAATCCCATCTTCATAAAGAGCAAGGCGAACAGGCAAATCAATCAATACATCGGTTCTATCAATGGAGAGTAGTTTTGGCATTACTCCCGAATGTAGACATTTCCACCACTGGCTAAAAACTCTTTGGATTTCTCTTCCATAGCCTTGCGGATTTCTTCTTCTGTTAAACCATCAGCATAATCTCGTACATCTTGCGTAATCTTCATAGAACAAAATTTAGGGCCGCACATAGAGCAAAAATGTGCTACTTTTGCGGCTTCTTGGGGTAAACTTTCGTCATGATATTCCCGTGCTGTTTGTGGATCTAAGCTCAGAGCAAATTGATCTTCCCAACGAAATTCAAAGCGAGCTTTGCTTAAAAAATAATCCCTTGCCCTAGCCGCTGGATGACCTTTGGCTAAATCCGCGGCATGAGCTGCAATTTTATAAGCAATCACTCCTTGTCGAACATCCTCTCGGTTTGGTAGTCCTAAGTGCTCTTTAGGAGTAACATAACAAAGCATAGAAGTACCAAAGCTACCTATCATGGCTGCTCCAATGGCCGATGTAATATGATCGTACCCCGGAGCAATATCCGTTGTTAAAGGCCCTAAAGTATAAAAAGGAGCTTCGTGACACTCTTCTAGCTCTTTTTTCATGTTTTCTTCAATTAAGTGCATAGGAACATGACCAGGGCCTTCTATCATAACCTGTACATCATGTTTCCAGGCAATTTTCGTCAGTTCCCCTAATGTACGTAGTTCAGCAAATTGAGCTTCATCATTTGCATCGGCAATGGATCCCGGCCGTAAACCATCCCCTAAAGAAAAACTTACATCATAAGCTTTCATAATTTCACAAATTTCTTCAAAATGAGTATACAAAAAATTTTCTTTGTGATGTGCTAAACACCATGCTGCCATAATACTACCACCACGAGAGACAATCCCGGTAACACGATTGGCGGTTAGTGGTATATAACGCAATAACACTCCGGCATGAATCGTAAAATAATCGACCCCTTGTTCTGCTTGTTCTATAAGCGTATCCCGATAAATCTCCCAAGTTAAATCGGCTGGATTCCCATTTACTTTTTCTAAAGCTTGGTATAGGGGCACTGTACCAACGGGTACCGGACTATTGCGCAAAATCCATTCTCTTGTTTCATGGATATCTTTTCCGGTGGATAAATCCATTATTGTATCACTTCCCCAATAAATGGCCCATAAAGCTTTCTCGACTTCTTCTTCAATACTCGATCGGATAGCCGAATTTCCTATATTTGCATTAATTTTTACTTTAAAGTTGCGACCAATAATCATTGGCTCACTTTCAGGGTGATTTATATTTGCTGGAATAATTGCTCTTCCAGCAGCGACTTCATCCCTTACAAACTCGGGTGTAATTTCTTTTGTTGTCCGCTTTAAGGTCTCATGAAGTTCCGGTACTCTGTCTTTAATTTCTTCCAATTTTTGATTTTCCCGAATCGCAATATATTCCATTTCGGGGGTAATAATGCCTTTTTTAGCATAATGCATTTGTGTAACATTTTTCCCGGGCTTTGCCCGTAAACAAGTTCCATTTAGTTTGCTTTCTACATGCTCGGTATCCTGCCGGTTTTCAATCCATGTTTTTCGTAATTTAGGCAAACCTTTGTAAATATCAGTTTCAATAGCGGGATCCCCATAAGGACCTGTTGTATCATATAAAACTAATGAATCTGGTTTTTCCTGAGCAGGCACATAAGAAGATGACTTTGCATGGCCTTTGCCAAAGTAAACTCTTCGCATGGCCACTTCTATATTATGCAATTTCCCTTTTACATAAATGCGCTCACTTTGTGGAAAATTTGGTAGTTCGATATTTTGTCTCAGCATAGTCCCGTTTGACACTTCGGGTAAGCTCGTAAAGCAGTATTTCTATTTTTAATTTGATTTCAGCTTTTGCGGCGTTTCGCCGCAAAAGCTGATTTTACTGGTCTCTATG
>RFJE01000042.1 GCA_003695005.1 Candidatus Hydrogenedentota bacterium
ATATATTTTTCTATAGTTTTTGTACTAGGATTTTCTTTTAAATTCTCCCGTTTTTGTTGCGTTAAGCTTGCAATAAAACTTTCGTGATAGTATTGCAAAAATTTCTCGAGATCGGAATTATTATGAATTTCAATTTGTACTATTTCATCGGTTGTATCTTTTAATTCTTCGATTTGAATTTGTTTTACTTGTTGCCAAAAATGTTTTCGGTTCCCTTCTAAAACCGCTTGTGATGCTTCGAGAATTTTTTTAGTACTTCTATAATTTTCTTTCAGCGTAACTTTTGGAATGGAACCTTCTTTTACTAGATGTTCAAACACAGGGCCAACCCCTACAGGGGGTAATTGATTTGGATCTCCTACAAGGATGAGTTTTGTTTTTTCTCCAATGGCTTCGAGTAACGAAAGCATTATGCTTGCTTCCATCATAGAAGCTTCGTCAATAATGACTAAATCGTCCATTAGGGGTAAAAGCTTATTTCGATAAAAGCCCGTTGGATGCCAATCTAACAAATGATGGATCGTGCTACTTTCAATCTTTTCTATTTGCTCTTGTAAATTAGGTAAAAACTTTTTACCATTTTCTTTTAGTGATTCTACCAGTCTGTTGGCAGCTTTTCCTGTTGGCGCAGCCACTTTGATTTTATTTGGTAATATCCCATTAGCTAAATGTACGGCAATCATGCCTAATATTGTAAAAGTTTTCCCTGTACCAGGCCCGCCTGTTAATACCATAATGGAATTTTGTAGGCTTGCTTTTATTGCACTTTTTTGGTCTTGGTTTAATGGTAATTTGTCTAAAGTCTTAAATGTTTTTGATTGTATTTTACGCTGCTGCAATCTAGAAAGCTCCTGTTGGATTTTTTTCCAGGTTATGTAGTTTTTATATAAGAATAAATGATTTTCTTTTTTGCTAAAGAAAAGAAAATTAGGCTTCTCTAGCTTTGTAGTGACTACCTTATATTTTTCAGCTTTGGTAATTATATTGTGAACCAGGTCGTTGTCTTCCTCGGGAAAAAGTTTTTCTAAATTATCCTCGTTTAAATCGAGAGAAAGCTCTCCGCGCTTTTGTGCTGCAAAGACTAATGCCGTTAATATTTTCTCTTCTTCTTGAAAGTGTTCGGGAAATGCTAACAAAGCTGCAAAATCTTCGGGACCTATGTAATCATTTTGAACCCAACTTTGCAAATTAGCCATGACTTACCTCAATTTCGTTTAAGTTTTTTTCTATTTCATCTTGAGATAGGGCTGTAAAATAAACCCCTTCGGGTTTTTCGGGCATCATGCCCCTTAAGTAAAAATAATAAACGCCTCCAAAGGATAATTTTGTAAATTGATTTAAAAAGCGAAGTAAGGCTTTCGCATATAAACTATACTGCCAGTGATACTTTTCTTTACGAATACTTTCTGATAAACTTGCTTTGTCATAAGCAGGTAAACGATTTGTTTTGTAGTCGCATAAATAAATTTTATTTTCGTGTACAAAAAGCAAATCTACAAATCCCTGAAAGTACTCCTCTTGTTTAGCAAGGGAATAAGGCATAAAAAATTTTTCTTCCTTAAATAAGTTTTCTTCGGATAAATCTGCCAAGCACATATCCTCTAAAAAGGGGGTGTTGAGTGCATTCTGCAAAAGATCAAAAACATTGTCTCGCAATGCTTCTACTCGTTGACCACGGTAAAGATAAGCTTGGTATGTAAGTGCAATTTCTTGCATTTCTTCTTTAACCTTTTGCTGATGATCACGATCCGATAAAGCTTTCTTATGAAAATAGTTTAAAGGAATTTTTTCTAATACCTCATGCACATAAGAACCATACCAAGACCCACCAAATTCTTCGGGGTCAAAACTTGTATCATCATCGTTTCGTGGCAAACTACTTTCATGCGTTCCACTTTTTAAAGACGAGTATGAAAGCACAGGAGCAACTTCTGGCAAAATTTTTTCTTGATTAGGTAATTGTTCTAAAAAAGAAAAGGAACGTGCTTCTTCTTGCGCAGGTGGTAAATTTTCCATGTTTTCCAAATCCGAATACGGAATTATGTTTAAGAAAGGAGAAACTTTGTCAGGGAAAAAACATTCAAAACCAATAGGGTCATTGTTTCTCGAAGGAAGAGAACGTGCTAAATACAATAGAGATTTTGCTCGAGTTAATGCCACATAGACAAGACGTCTTGTTTCTTTTAGCACAAATTTGTCTCGATCTTCTTTTTTATCTTTTGATTTTGATACGTCAATCACCACCTTATTGTCTTTTTGGTATTCATAATAAGGTTGCTTTGTATTTACTAAAGAATCTAGAAATCCCGGAACAAAGACTACTTGAAATTCAAGTCCTTTTGCCGCATGCATGGTTAAAATCTGTATTTTATCTTCGTCCCCGGGGGAACTTTTTTTACGTTCACTACCTTTGAATAACTGAATCAAATCCCAAAGATTTTCTGGTCGCGCTTCGAGAACAGCTTCTTCTAAAGCAGCATAGTTATTTTGTTTCCGGACAGTATTTTCTTCTTGTTCAAGAAGCGTAGAAAAAAATCCAGTTTCCTCATAAAGAATATAAAACCAATCGGCAAGTTGTTGTGGAAATTGCAAAGTAGATAGTTTTTCTAAAATCCTAAATCCCGGATGTTCACTAAAGTCTGCGGGTAAAAAATCCATGCGGTAACTTAAGCGAAAAATTTCGCTTACAAAAGCACCTTTTATATTCCCTTCCCTTTGCGAATCTTGTTTTTCCTGTAGGGTAAACACAGCTTCTGCAATGAGCCGCATTTGATCGGCTTCTTCGGAATCAAAAATAGAAGTTTCTCGAATCGCAACAGGAAAACCATATTTTTCCAATATTTCCTGAAAGAGAGATATGGATGTTCCGCTTCGAAATAAAAAAGCAATTTCGGATAATTTTAATGCTGGATTTTTCTCTCTTAATTTCTTAATTTCTCGTACTGCAAACTCTGCAAATGTTTTTCGAATGGTTGGAAGATTTAATTTTTTTTCATGATCTTTCGAGGTATAGTCTATAAGAGTAACTCGTTTTTGACGCACAGGATCGATAAAATTTTTTTGTGAATTCTTAGGTGCTTGGATCTCTTGGTACTTCGCTACATTTAAAAAATAATTTTCTTTTTCTGGTTCTTCCTGAAATAAAGCATTAAAAAAATCAATTAATTCCGGATGCGACCGATAGCAAGTATCTAATACATACTTTTTTCCTTTCAATTCCTCTACTAACTTGTTTTGTGCTTTATTATAATTTTCTACATCCGCGCCACGAAATCCATAAATCGATTGTTTTGGATCCCCAATCAAAAAAAGTTTATGATATTGATTCGTAAAAATTTTCTCGAAAATTTCCCATTGTATCGGGTCGGTATCCTGAAACTCATCAATAATGGCAACTTTAAATCTCTTTTGCACGGCATTTAAAAAATCTGGTTTTTTGAGTTCTTCACGCAAGTTAATCAGTAAGTCGGAAAAATCTGCTAAATTACGCTGAATTTTGTACTCTTTATAATATGGCTTCCATGCTTTTGCTAGTTTGTAATATAAATCCTGACAGGCAGTTCCTTCTCCAACATATATTTCTTTATTAAATTCCGGTTGATAACTCTTAATGATCTCATTTAAATTTTGTTTCACTTTTTTTAACTTTTCGTCGCAATTCGCATACAGCTTTCCACAATCTTCTTGTTCCATAAAAAACTTGTAAAACTCGCGAGCAAAGATTTTCTCTTCTTGTATTTCTTCGGGGTCACCTTCAAACACGACTTGAAATGAGTAGTCATTAAGCATGCGTTGCGAAAAACTGTGGATTGTCGAAATCGTAGCATTTTCAAAATCTAATAACGCTGTTTGTAAAGAGGCTTTCTCTTCTGGTTTTAATTGTTCTTCTGTTATAGGGTTTACGTTATCTTTGATTGATTTTTGTAATAAGTTCCGAATTCTTTCTTTCATTTCCGTTGCCGCTTTGTTGGTAAAGGTAACCACTAGAATTTCTGAAATAGAAAGTTTTTCTTCTAATAAAAATCGAATCACGAGTCGTTCAAGAGTATATGTTTTTCCCGTTCCTGCCGAAGCTTCAATTACACCATGAGTAGATAAATCAATATCTGTTATCTCCATAGGTAAAACTTATATTTTATTTTTTCCTGTCTAATATGTTTTTATGTGCTAGAAATCAGTACTTGACAAAAATCATTTTTCTATTTAAGCTATAACTTAACGATGCCAATTATACATTTACCCCAAAAAGATCCACCATGGATTCATAAAAGCAGCCATCTTTCTACCATACTCCCTACCCTTTTGCGAAATATTGATCCCATTTATACCCATAGAACTCGGTTTGAAACCAAAGATAATGATTTTTTTGATGTGGATATTTGTTGCAAGGCATCTAACAAACTCGATCAAGCTGTTATTTTGCTTCATGGATTAGAAGGAAGTTCCCATTCGAAATATATACTTGGTATGGCAAAGAAACTATGCATGAATATGGATGTCTATGCGATGAATCACCGTGGTTGCAGTGGCGAAATCAATCGAAACATTTACTCCTACCATAGTGGCTTTACTCAAGATTTAAAACATTTAGTGGAAAAGCTTTCTCCGAAATACAAGCAAATTTTTTTAATTGGATTTAGTCTAGGGGGTAATATTCTTTTAAAATATTTAGGGGAAAATTCTCGCATTCCGGCATCTGTTTGCGGTGCAGTTGCTTTTGGTGTCCCTGTGGATTTAGAAAGCTCTGCTTTCCATTTAGCCAAACTTCAAAACCGCATTTACCTTCAACGTTTTTTAAGGCAGTTAAAAAACAAAGTGGAGCAAAAAAAATCAGCTGGTTTGCCAATTCCCAATTATGACGAAATCATGAAAAGCAAAACATTTCTAGAGTTTGATAATTTATTTACAGCACCGGCAAACGGTTTCCAAGATTCACTAGATTATTGGCGAAGTTGTAGTTCTAAGCCATTGCTATCACATATTTGTATTCCAACTTTGTTAGTGAACCCAATCAACGACCCCTTTTTACCAGCCCCTTGTTATCCGACGATAGAAGCTGCGCAGTCGAAATACTTTTTTCTAAGTACTCCACGATATGGTGGTCATATTGGCTTTTATGCAGGAAACAAAAGTTATTTTAGCGAAGATGTGGCTCTTTATTTTTTGCAAAACTTACGAGCGTGTACACCAACCTCCAGTTAGCACAGACTCTTACCTTAGGCCAATCGACATATCCCACGGAGAAGGCCAATATTTCCTTTCGCTAATTAAAATTTTTCGGGATATTGCAAAATCAGCCATGCGATCTAAATATTTTCCTAAAAAGCGTTTTACCACAAGATCGGCAGGTAAATCTGCTATCGTCAATCCCATCATCCCACCTATTTGCATCAGACGAAATTGCTGCATATCTTCGACGTCAATAGGGGATACCTTTTTTAATTCTTCTACTTCGGAATGAGTTAAATAAAAAGAAATACTTATTTTTTGCCGGCCGCGCGATACTTTTGCAAAAGCATCAAACCAGTACGTTTTTTCCTTAAGTTCCTTTTCCGGATCTTTACAAGGAGGGATTTCTACAATTTCTGCTAAATTCGTATTTTCTTCTAAATTCCAAAATTCATATAAATCTTGTAGTGCGCTAAATAGTCCATACTGCAAATCTTCCATAGCCACTTTTTTCTCTAAATAAAGAGATCCTGCAATCATAAACATAAGCACAATTTTTTTCTTTAGCCTATCGAGTAGTTCATCAACATCAGCACCTGTGGTAC
>RFJE01000381.1 GCA_003695005.1 Candidatus Hydrogenedentota bacterium
CCCTGGATATGCTGTGTAACTTCATCAAACTTTTCTTTAATTCCTTTTAAAAACTTATCGGCTTCCTTTTGGCCTTGTTCTGCGAGTTTTTCTAATAAATTTTCGTTTGTCTCGGATATTTGATCGAGTTGTATTTTATCTAACTGAACAATCGCATTAAAAATACTTTCCCGCTCTTCGGGGCTAATGCCTGCCATTCCAATCCCTGCATAAGCTAATTTTTTAACTAGGTTAATAAAGCCTTCTCC
Source organism: Candidatus Hydrogenedentota bacterium (assembly GCA_003695005.1). GTDB lineage: Bacteria > Spirochaetota > Leptospiria > Turneriellales > J094 > J094. The sequence continues at coordinate 249 of RFJE01000381.1, forward strand.
TGATTCACGAATTAGGGCTGTTAATATGTAATTAATGAGAGGCTCATTCCCTTTAGGCTCCTGAAGCTTTAAAAACGTTTGCCCTAAAACTTTTGAAGTAATATCTTCTCCCGAGATGTTATCAATAACTTTAATTTCTTCGCCTTGGCGTAAATACTCGGCAATTTCCTCTAGTGTGATAGTTTTAGAAGTATCACTATCATATAGTCGTCGGTTGGCATATCGCTTAATTAGCTTCATGAACTTCTCCTTTTTTTGTGCGATGCACGATAAGAGATAGCCTGTCAACTCATTTTCATGGATTGCTTTCCCAAGGTGGCCTCGTTTTCCAACGACGATGTAACCAAAAATACTGTTCTGGATTTTTGCGGATTTCTTCTTCTAACTTCGAGGACCACTTTTGTGTAAGGTCTTGTACAGCTGTCTCCACATCAGGATAATCTGATTTTTTTACTTGCTTAGCAATAATATGCTTGCGTAGCAAATACTTCCCACGCCCTTGAAAAACACAGGTAAATAAGGTCATTTCTCGTTCATCGTAATAGGCTAAAAAGGCCGGCCCTGCATAAGTGGCTGCAAGCTTTCCAAAAAACTTTACAAAGACTCCTTTGTGACCCGCATCTTGGTCGGCCACTAAACCAATTAAATCATTTTCTTTTAAACGTTTCATGATTCTAGCTGTTTGGTGAATATAAACAATTTCGCCACCATAGTACTTTCGCCTTTTTTCAATGAGCTTTGTAACATAAGGATTGCTTTGTTCTTTAGCAGCAGCAGTAACTCGAATCCCTAAATGGCTCATATAGGGAACAGGTAGTTCCCAATTTCCAAAATGCCCTTCAATAATAATGGGCCTTTTTTTTAAGTTTATGTAGTGAGAGTCAAAATCAGGGTCGTCGGTATAGACATACTTTCGAATAAATCGCTTATATTGAAATTTCCATGCTTGCATTACTTCTAAAGAAACCCGAATGGAATGCTGTATATTTTTTTTCATAAACACCTGTAAATCTTTCCCCTGAATTTCAGGCAAAGCAAAACTTAAATTATCGCGGATCCTTTTTTTAGCTGATTTTCCAATAGGCCATAATAGCAGAGTAAGAAATTTAGCCACATAGTCTAACGACCAAAACGGCAGTAAATTTACCCAAAAAGCAAGAAACTTTAAAAATAGGTATTCTAATAAATGAGATATTTTTTTCATTCTTCGTGAATCTCCAAATGTCTAGAAAGCTCTTCTAATTTTTCATTAGGTCCCATTACAATTAAAATTTCATTTCCTTCTAAAACAGTATCTGCTGTGGCCATTTCTACAATCGAGTATTCATTTAAATCCACTTTTGCATCATCTGTGCTTTCTGGTACATGCTTTTCTTTTTTGCGGACAACTACAATGGTAACGCCATATTTTTTGCGAATGGCTAAATCCTTTAAAGGTTTAACAGTAAAAATTTTAGGGGTCTTTAGTTCTGCCATGGCAAACTTGTCACTAATCGGAATTAAATCTAAAGCTTTTCTTTGCAGAATTTTTTTTGCTAAGGTTTCGCCAAACTCTTTTTCGGGAATATAAACTTCATCCGCACCTACTTTGTACAAAATATCTTTCATGCGCAGGGAAGCTGTTTTTGTAATCACACGCGGGACACCAATTTCTTTTAAGGCACTTACCACTAAAACATTATCTTCAAACTTTTCACCAATAGCAACAACCGCAACATCATACGTATCGAGACGAAAACGCTTTAGCATGGTCATATTCGTTGCATCAAACCTTACGGCTGTCGTAGAGTACTCTTTTGCTTCATTAATATCATCCATGTTTTCATCAATGGCTAAAACTTCTACTCCCCGACTGTGCAAGTACTGAACCACCGCTGTACCAAATGTTCCTAATCCAATCACTGCTACTTTCATATCTCCCTACCTATCCTACCATAACTGCTTCTTCTGGAAATTCTGCTTCCAATGGTTTTTCCCGTTGTCCAAGTGCTAAAGCAAGCGTTAATGGCCCTAAACGTCCAATAAACATATTTGCCATAATAATCATTTTTCCTAAAGCCGTCAAATGAGAAGTTAATCCCGTAGAAAGGCCAACCGTACCAAATGCCGAGACCACTTCAAACAAAATATCGCGAAGCTTAGCCCCTTGCTCCGTTAGACTTAACAGGAAAAAAGAAATGGCTACTGTGGTTACAGAGAAAACTAATACCATCATGGCATTATTAAAAGTCCGAAATGGGATATTCCGCTTATGATACACTAATCTGCGATCTCTCCTTAAAATCGATTTAATTGATAAAAAAGCAACGGCCACCGTAGTAACTTTTACTCCCCCTGCTGTGGAACCTGGCGATCCACCTACAAACATTAACATTAAAAATAAGACTAAAGTAGAATTTTGCAAGGCACCAATATCCACAGTATTAAATCCCGCAGTTCTAGTGGTTACCGATTGAAAAAAAGCATGCATCCACTTTTCCACCCCTGAAAACTGGCTTAATGTATTCTGATTTTCTAATTCATAAAATAAAAGAGTACCTGCGACAAGCAAAATAAACGTTGTAATTAAAGCAATGCGAGTTTGCAACGAAACCCGAAACCGCGGAATTTCTCGTTGCAGTGTACTTTGCACTTTTGATCGAATCTCTTCCATAGTTTGGAACCCAAGGCCACCTACAATAATAAGTTGAGCAACAATAAAAACAATCCACAAATTATGCACTGCCCTAGAGTCCATTAAGCTGTCCGTAAAAACGGAAAAGCCTGCATTACAAAAAGCACTTACGGCATGAAAAAGAGAAACGCCAAAGGCTTCCACAGGATCAGAAAAAGCAGTATGCCACTCTGCAAATAGGAATAAAGCACCTACAAGTTCAAAAGTCAGAGTAAATCCTAAAATTTTTCCAAGCATTTCAGCAATGGAAAGCCCACTTTCTTCGTGGATTAAATCCGATAAAAGCATTTCATCTTTCATACTTAAAGATCTACCTAATGCGGATCGAAAAAAAGCCACAAAGGTTAAAATCCCCAGTCCCCCTACTTGCATTAAGAGTAATAAAATCCCTTTGCCAAATGGCGAAAAAACAGTGGCTGTATCTACGGTAATAAGACCCGTGACACAAATAGCACTGGTAGCTGTAAAAAGCGCATCTAAATAAGATAAATGATGACCATTATTTACAGCCTTTGGCATCATTAAAAGAAGAGATCCGATAAAAATAAAGAAAAGAAAACTTGTTATTAGCAAAATACCTGGCCTAAAGCGCCATGATAAAATCGTTGGATTTAAAGCCGCAAAAGAAAAAATGGCTTGTGATAAAATGGCAACTTGTACAAATGTTAAAATCACTTTATGAATTAAATGGTGGATTTCCTTTCGGGTAAACTGATAGTGTACTTTTGTCAGCTCAAAAACAATTTCCACAACAAGCGCAATAAGTAAAAGAGTGGCAAATAATTTTACATGTCTTGTAATTTTTACTTTTTTCTTTTTAAATAAGCGATATAGATAAATGGCTACAAAAATAGATAATAAGCTAAATTGAACTTTGTCTAAAAAATCCTGCTGATCCTTTGTCCAATAAAAACCATGAGCTAATAAAATTACAGCGATTCCAAGGATGCTAAAAAGAAGTAAGATCCACTCTAAAAGCTTATCACTTCGGCTTAACCTGTCCGACTCATCTGGGGGAAGATGGTGTATGGTTAAGCCAAGACGCATATTATAACCGAAAGTTGGTCATAGGGTATTTCTTACATATTTCCATTACTTTTTCTTTTACAGTTGTGATATTCTTTTTATCTTCTGGATTTTCTAAAACATCCGCAATTAAATTACCCACAAGGCGAAAATCATCCGCAGTAAGGCCTCGCGTTGTTAATGCCGGTGAACCAATTCGAATACCACTTGCGACAGCAGGCGGATTCGGATCAAATGGAATAGCATTTTTATTCACGGTAATACCAGCTTCTTCTAAAGCTTCCTGGGCTAGTTTTCCGGTAACTTTTTTTTGAGAAAATGTGTCCACTAAAACTAAATGATTGTCCGTTCCACCCGAAACAAGAGTGAAACCTCTTTGTAATAAAACATCAGCTAAAATTTTTGCATTTTCTATCACCCTGGTTTGGTATTCTTTAAATTCCGGTTTCAAAGCTTCGCCAAAAGCTACGGCCTTTGCAGCAATGACATGCATCAAAGGTCCCCCCTGAACTCCCGGGAAAACTCGAGAGTTCAGCTTTTTTTCATACTCAAGTTGATTGGTTAGAATCATACCACCACGCGGACCTCGCAATGTTTTATGAGTCGTTGTTGTTACAAAATCTGCATGTGGCAGTGGCGAAGGATGCAGACCAACCGCTACCAACCCTGCGATATGGGCCATGTCCACCATAAGTTTTGCTCCAACATCATGAGCAATTTCCGCAAATTTAGCAAAATCGAGGGTACGAGCATAAGCCGAGGCACCTGCTATAATGAGTTTTGGCTTATGCTCCTTTGCCTTTTTCGCAACATCATCAAAATCAATGAAATGTGTTTTGGCATCCACACCATATCCAACAGCATGATAGTATAACCCGGAAAAGTTTACTTTCGAACCATGGGTTAAATGGCCACCATGGGCTAAATCGAGCCCTAGAAAAGTTTCTCCCGGTTGCAAAGCCGTAAAAAAAACAGCCATGTTTGCTTGTGCTCCACTATGTGGTTGTACATTGGCATATTTTGCACTAAACAACTTTTTTGCCCGATTGCGAGCTAAATCTTCAATTTTATCGGAGGGGCCACAGCCTCCATAATAACGTTTACCCGGATAGCCTTCTGCATATTTATTTGTCAAAGTCGATGTATAAGCTTCTAATACTGCCCGAGAGACAAAATTCTCCGAAGCAATCATTTCTAAGGAATTCTCCTGACGATTGTCTTCTTCTATTAATGCCTCATAAACTTCATGATCTTGTTCTTCTATAATTGGATATGCCATAAGACCATGACAAAAGAGAAAAACATGGCGTCACGTAGAAACAGCTAGAGCGAGGATGGATTTGAGGGTTAGCGGGAACATCCCTGTCTAGTCAACCTTCTAGCGATACAGCTACACGATAGACTGCGGGAAATTGCATAGAAAACCATAAAAACTATTTTTGTTCATATATTTTTTTGTTGACGAAATGATGATAGTTCTGTCGTAGTCATTATGCAGGGATCTTATGAAAGTACGCAATGTGATTGAAAACACGTTAAACATTCTGCCAAATGTGGCGGATATGGCACTACGGAACCCAAAAGTCGCATTAGAACTGCTACCATCGGCGTTTGAAGGGTTTGTTTTAGAAGAAGGTCGTGAGCATGACCACATGGAAATTCAAAATAAATGTCCAACAACATACACGTGGACTTACGAGGACATGAATGAGCAAAGCGACTATGGCAAAATTTACTCTGTTGCCAAAAGAAGACAGTGGAATGCGGAAGATCTGTCTTGGGATACAGATGTCGATCCATTGAACTTAGAAAAAGCTGTAATCCCCGAGCAACTTTTACCTGTCTATGGCACGGAACTTTATCCAAAAGAAAATCGAGCCCGCGGGCAAATTATGCACAGCGCAGCTGCTTGGCTCTTGTCTCAGCTTTTACATGGAGAGCAAGGTGCTTTGCATGTATCTTGCCAAACCGTAGAAGTGAATCCACAAATGCAGGGGAAATTATATGGTGCGACACAAGTCATGGATGAAGCTCGGCATGTAGAAGTTTTTTATCGCTACTTAAATGAAAAACTCGATAAGCTTTACACAGTGGATGATAACTTGTTTAC
>RFJE01000382.1 GCA_003695005.1 Candidatus Hydrogenedentota bacterium
CAAGAAAACATGGCAAAGAAATATGGTGCAGACTTTTTTCATTAAATTCTATACCCAAATCCTAAATTAAAAATAAACCCGGTTTGGTCATATTGAATTGTATCGTCATTTGTGGTTAAGTCGTTATCCGGGGTTAAGTTTAACGTATATAAAAACTCTAACGAAATAATAATGTTTGCTGGAATTTTCTCAATTGTGTGGTGAAGCTCTACATTGAAGCCCCCACCAATTAAAAAGTAAAAGTCCGTATAGGTAAAAGCTGCATATTCTGCGGAATCTCCTTCTCCAGCTTGTACTTTTCTGCTAAAAGTAATCATCATAGGGCCAATCCCAATCCAAGGATTGGTAGTTTGTAAAATTTTTTGAATAAAAAAAAAAAAGGGTTTACTTGCTTTAAATTTTACAGGTGCATTATACTTAAACACAAGCCCTGTTCCAATAGCACTTTCTTTGATAATCACTTTATTTGGTTTGTTCGAAGCTAACTTTTGCGCTTGCTCATTAGAAAAACCAAGTAAATCATAAGTATGTACTGTAAAATTGGAAGAATTGACTTCGGTGCTGCCTTTGTAAAGAGTTGGTGTAATTCGCATGCCCGCATGTCCAGGATTCATTCCCACCTCAAACATCAGTCCACCACCTAAATAAAACATGGTTTCTTGATAATCAATCTCTACATTAGTAGAGCTAGCCGGTGTCCGATACCACCCTTTCGCACTTTTCCCAATGTTATGAATGGCAGGAAATTGAAATCCCATTAAAAAACCTGCAAATGCTGGCATCGAAATTCCCACCATTAAACTTATGATGAATATACTTAAACTATACTGTTTTACCCATTTCATAATTCACTCCCTGGATTTAACACAATATGATAATTGATGCCAATCATAATTCGTAACCCCGAAAAATCAAAAGAATCTGTTCTTTCTAAACCGCTTCCCATTTGGTGAGCATCCGATCCTCCTGTTGTTTTTTCTTTATTAATTTCATCGGGATTTTCATTGCCACCATAATCCCCCCCACTATTAGCATGAAATAAAGAATTGTTTGTAAATGCCCCTGTTCGAACACTATCTACAACGGGGCGAGTCGATCCAAACGATAAACTTAAATCTGTGGTAATTCCCACATTGCTCATAAAGCGATACTCCGCTCCTAACATAATATGAAATCCAATAAAACTACTCGTAAATTTATCTACGTCGTCAACAAAATAAGAAGCATTTTGACCTCCTTCAGGCTCGGCATGAATCACTCTTGTTTTTGATCCATAATAAAAAGTAAACCCACCTCCAAAATAAAAAGAAGCAGGGCCTAAATCAAACATACTAATACCAAAAGTAACTGGAATTTCAAAACGCTCTGCTTTTACGTACTGGTAAAACCGAGTTGGAATTCCATAAGTCGGACGAAGTCCAATGGCTGCCGGCTCGTCGTTGGAAAGGTCGGTATCAAAATTTTGATCTAAATCCTGGTAAAACGTAGTACTCCCCGACGAAGAAGTTTGCTTTCTTTTTGTTAAAAGCCCTGTGGTTAACACATAGCTTTTTGAATTAACAGGCATATTGTAATAGACAAAACCCATACGAATCATAATACCATACCAACTGTATTTCAAAGAAACTTCCACAGGTACAGCCGACATCGAATTTGAAGTAAACTTAAAGTCGCGGATAACTTTTTCTTCGCCATAGGCAGTTGAATCATACGTTCGGTTAATTAAATCCATTTTTTTTAAAATTCGGCTATTTTGCTCGGCGAGCGCTTCCGATGTCTCCGAAAGGTGGAACGTATCGGGCGAATAACCAATTGAAAGCCCCATTGAAAGACCGCCGGCTGCAAAACGTACTTTCGAGAAGATAGGGGAAAGCAAGGGAAGAAAAAAAAGATAGCTTGCGAGAAACAACAAGATCAATATGTTTTTCTTAACAGTCATTATTCTAGTAGTGAATCCTTTTTTTGCTTTTTTAGTTTCCCAATTTTGACTCGTGGCGGGCTATCAAAAAATATGCTGTAACTAATACCAATGCTTAAGCGGTAATGCTCAAAGTTTAAACCGGAAATTCTAGGAAGGCCCGGCTTATTCACAGATCCCGGAACTTCCGATCCACCACCATCTAAACCTTTTTGATCCGTAGCTTGGTCTTGGTGGAATAAAGACTCCACTGTATGAGCACCGGTTTGTACCCTGTCCGTTAAAGGCACAGCTGCTCCAATGGAATATGCCATTTCCATGTACAAGCCAATCCGCTTGGTTACTTGAAATTCCGATCCCATTAAAAAGTGGAATCCCACTGCGGATCCAACAAACTCATCCACATCTTTTCCGGAATTTGGACCGCTAAAAGAAGTAAGCTCACCATTGACTTTTTGCTGCACCGTAATTGTCCGCGAGCTAAAGGCATTAAAGTAAGACATGCCTAAGCCTAAATAAAATTTATAAAACTCTTTCCCCACTAGCACATAGCCGAAAGTAACAGGAACTTCTATGATGCGGGCAAACACAACCGATTGATAGTAATAATCTTTTCCATCGGTAGGAACTAGACCAATGGCAGCAGGTACATCATTTTCTAAATTGGCATCATGATTTAAGTAATAGTCGTCATAAAAATTGTTGGCAGTTCCTTTGGAAGCTAAAACCGGATCAATTCCACCTTTTGTATTTAATACATAACTCTTTTGGTTTGGCAATACAGCGTGATATAAAAATCCCACTTTTAAGAAAATTCTCTTGTATAAAAAACGCAAATTAATTCCAAAGGGTAAGGAAACAAGTTCTCCACCATCGGTGCGAAAGTCTGTAATGGTAACCCGATCCCCATAATAATCTTTTGCTTCCACCATTTTTTGCGTAATCCGCCTATCGGCTAATTGCAATGCCTCAAACTGGTCTTTCATCGCAAGCATATTTGGCGCATAGCCGGCTTCTAAACCAAGCGCAAGATATTTTACACCATAAACAAAAGTAGGGGTGATGATGATAAAAAAAAAAAAAAGGCTATGTACAATACTTCTTCTCATTGCAATACGTAGTAATTGACTCCTAATAAAATACGAACCCCTGTAAATTCTAATTGCGAAACTTCGGGATTATTCCGATCTTCGGCACCGAGTCTATCTGTTTTCGGGTTATGAAAAAAAGATCTTACGGTATAGGGATCTTCGGTAATCACTTGATCGGTTAAAGGGCCGGCAATGCCATAATTAAAAAAAAGCTCTGCCGATACACCAAGGCGGTTTAAAACTTCGTACTCAATCCCAGTGAGTAAATGGAAGCCAAGAGTAGATCCTTCATAAACATCAATATCGGCAATTGTGTTTGGAAGAGTATCTTGTAAAACACGTGTTGTTTTTCCCCAAAAATATGTAATTCCCCCACCAATATATGCTTTTAATGCATAGGTGTTAATAAACTGAAGTGCAATGCTTACAGGCGCATCCACTCTTTGTGCTGTAATTTCTTGCCGTATAGTAATATCCCTTCCCCCTGTGGAAGGCAAAATAGCGACTCCGGAATCAGCAGCATTTTGTAAAACCATATCAAATACATTTTGTCCGGAAAGCAAACCACCGGCTTGCGCAGGGAACGACGTGGCATTATCATTCCAAATAAAAGAGTTTACCACAGGCTTAAACGTATTCGACATTATAAAATCGTACGTAAAGCCTACACGAAACAGTAAAAACTTCCAAGAATAGCGCATATTCCCCCCAACAGGAATGGACACCATTGCCTGTGAATTATGCTCTGGGCGAATGTACTTAAATTCTCCGACATTATTTTGTAAAATCATAGGGTAGTTTTCAAAAGTCGCAATCCCATAGACTCCGTTAATCGTTACATCTTGCTGCGTATCTACATAAACTTTTTCAATGGTTACCGAGCTATCTAAACTGTTCCAAAAGTTTGCAGCCCCCACAATTAAAGCATTTCCAATGGCAATTTGTGCATATTTTTGGCCATACTTAAATGTATCGGCTTCAAACCCGCCATTAAGACCTATGGAAAGACCATCCCTTGCCAACAAGCATACGGGAAAAAAAAGAAAGAGAATATGTGATATTTTCCATTTCATTCCTAATATTTACCGTAATCTAGGCCATAATCCATCATCGTTCCACAGTCTTTTAACTCGCCACCTGTTGAACAATCAGTTGATCCGGGTAAGAAGTAATAATAAGGAGGAGAGGAAGCGCAGTCCTCAAACTGGTAATTATGCAGGAAATAACCTGTTAAATCGGCACGATTATAAATACAGCGCCATTCATTCCATAAGTCGCCATCAGAACTTGTGCCTCCACTATTGGTCAAAGCGGAATCTCCCTCATGATCTAAATTTAATTCTTTAATTTTTGTTTTATTTTCTTCACTTACCACAATATTATCAATGACGTAAAAAACATCCCCGTTTGAGGGTTGCGGCTTTCCGTCTGCAGAGACTAATTGATTACAATGGCATAAGGAAGGATTGTAAGTGATAGAACTAGGGTCGTTGGCTTTGTAAATTTCATACTGTTTATAATCTTCGGGTGAGCATCCTGTTGCCCGAGTGCAAGTGCAAATTGCATCAGGCAAATCGCGGCATTCTAACTCCGTTTCTGCATCGACAAAAGCCACTAAATCGTAAGTACCGGGCTTTACTCCAAAAAAATCAATGTAACCAATGTTCTGCGCATCTTCGCCCGTGCTTAAAGTAGCCATGGTTTCGTATTCTGCAGGCACTTCAAACACGTTTTTATAACCATGACTTGTACAGCCCGATCCCGTTCCTACCACATTTAAAGGATCTACGAGTTGACAGGGGGCTGTCGGAGCTACACCAAAACCATTTCCATTTAAAGTAGAATTCGCAGTTGTATTATCAAAGTAATTAGCAGGGATGAGTTTTGCATAAATATGATTGCCTGACCAGGATATATTTCCGTTATAGACAAAGTTTTTGTAATTCGGCGTAGCACTACTATCGTCATAGCCTTTTGCTTTGCGAATACTAGATCGGACTATATAACTATCTTCTGTAATAAAAGGACGGTTTTCGCAGGCCAAAATAAATAAGCAAACAACCACTGTAAGGAAAATTCTCAATTGGTAGCTCCTTTATCCCGGCAACAGCGAAAACCAATTTTATCACTTTTTGTATTGGCCGAGATAATGAGAGTTAAACCACATGTTGCATCTTTGCCGGAAAAATAATATCCCCCAAC
>RFJE01000383.1 GCA_003695005.1 Candidatus Hydrogenedentota bacterium
GATTAGCTCATTTCACGTGAACATCGGGGGGTGGGCCGCTCCTGCGCATCCATGCGCCCGCGGCACTAGTCCATCCATGGACGTCGCGTAGGACGTGCAGTGATGAGACGGTTGACGGGACGGAAAACGTACAGCTACTTTTCCTTGCGAAATAAGTTTGAAATATTCACACCTTTATTTAGCTATATTCGAAGAACGACTGCGCGGCGGAAGCGAGGGGGGTGTCCCCCCTCCTAATTATAGGGAATAATTAAGCCCTTACTTGAGTAACAATTTCATAATTTTATTGACCTGTAAAAGCTTTCTTGTATTATATCATCTAGCCTATGCGAAAAGAACAGACACGGGAACGCTTTAAAGAAGCCGCTCGAAAACTATGCTCGCAAAAAGGATTTTATCGGGTACAAGTCTCCGATATCACAAAAGAAGCAGGTTTATCTACAGGATCTTTTTACTTATACTTCTCCGATAAAGATTCCATATTGTATGAGATATTAGACGATTATTTTGAATCTTATATTCGAAACTTTAAGAAAATCCAAGTAGATCTTACTCATTTATCCCTAGCAAAAAAATTAGGCATTTTACGACGCTTGTTCAGATTTTCTCTTGAATATAATCTCGCGAACTCGGGAGTTTTTTTAACTTGGTATAGGCATGGCTTTGGAGTTTCCGAAACCATTGATAAACGAATTCAGGAATTTCTTGCCGAATTAGAGACTCTCCTTGTAAAGGATATTCGGGGGTTTTTAGAGAATCGTGTAGATGACCCACATACATTAGCAAAAAGTATTATTGGCATGAATTTATACTTATCGCATCAGTTAATTATAGAAGAAAGTAAAACTCCATTAGCTAAAGTTGTTAAAAATGCAACTCAATTGATTGGAGCAGGACTTATGAGCTATTACGTTCCCACAAGAAATATGAATGCCGTAGAGAAATTTGCAGAAAAAGTAAAGTCAAGTAACAGAGACCGAACGCAAGATCTTGTCTAATAATTTTGGGGATACTTTACTTAAAAATAAAGCAAATTTTTCTTTAAACCCTGCAGGATAAAGATCCCGTTTTCTTTTACGGATAGCCACTGCAATTTTTTTTGCAACCACATTGGGATCTAACCCGCTTTCAATCGCTTTATCCGATGATCCCTTTTGCGTTCCATCTGCTAAAAGTGCATTGACAGCAACATTTGTTTTTACAAATCCAGGACTTACCGTTAAAACATGTACATTCTTCTCTTCAATACGCACGCTATCCATAAAACCTTGAACTGCATGCTTGGCAGCAGCATATCCGGAACGTAGCTGCGTGGAAAATAATCCTTGCATACTTGATATGGCTACAAAGGATCCACGTGTTTTACGCAACTCATCAATACATGCTTTAAAAAAATGTACAACCCCAAAAAAATTAACATCCATTAATTTATGAAACACATCTAAAGAAGTATCTGCTGCATTTGCCCTCATGGAAATTCCAGCATTACAGATAACCACATGTAATTCACCCCATTCTTTTAATAATTTATCTACTGCTTTTTTAGAAGCTTTCCAATCCGAAACATCAGCAATGAGAGGTAAAAGTTCCCCACTCGAGCGTGGAAAATTTTCTTTTATTTCGGTAATTGTATTTTCTAGCTTTTCTTTAGAGCGAGCTACACAGCCAACTCTCCAGCCTTGCTGGTAATATGTTTGTGCCAGTGCTTTCCCAATGCCAGAATTGGATCCAGTAATTAATACAACTTTCGCCATATCTTAAAGAGCACCTCCTATGGACACCCCTTCTTTGTGTATGTAACTATCCTGTATCCAATCTTCATCTTTTCGTTTAGGGGGTAAGACCACAGGTTTGCCATCATAAGTAAGGCGTTTCCCAGGATAAATACAAGTTTTCCATAAGTAAGCCGTTAAACTGCGAAGTTCTAAATTTGGATGTATATGAGGACTCACAACTCGTTTGTGAATTTCCGGCAAAAGAGACCAATGCAGCCCAGGACGTAAATGATGCAAGGTATGATAGCCATTATTAAAAGCAAAAAAGTTTAACACTTTGCCAGTAAAATTTCGAGAGTGATTGTATTTGTGATTTGGGTCACAACCATCATGTTGCCAATAATTTGTTCCCACAATCCCCCATGCTGCATAAAAATGAGGAAACCAAACATAAAGCAATGCTTTTTCCCAATCCAAAATCAAAAGAGCAATTTTTACTGAAAACACAACAAAAGCTTCTAGCAAGTATTGGCGAAACCAGGCCGGCTTTTCTTTTCGCATAAGCCAAGCATAGCGCAACTCGCCTTTTACAATGTCATTTGACATAGCAAAGAAAAATAAAAACTGATTTAAAAAATTCCATCGAAAACGAAGTTTATCTGTCCTCATTACATCTTTGGCAGTTTGCAAACCACGATGATGCGAAAAATTATGCCCGGGAACAAAAGCACTTACCATGTGCCCATAACACAGAGAAAGTATGACTTGGTACAACCTGTTTAAAAAACGACTTTTAAAAATAGGACAGTGAATCGTATTGTGCACAATCACTGTACAGAAGAAAGAAAAAAAACTAACCAATAGCACCATGCCTGCCCGTGCCGGCCAATTGAGATTCTCATGAAAAAACCAAGCTGCCGCTACTAAAATAAAATAAATGGCTGTAAAAGCTAAAGTTCGAATATCCGCTTTGTATCGTAACATGGTTTAATGTTGCAAAAAAGATACATACGGACAACCTTTTTTTATTAAATAAAGAGTCGTGCGGCAGCGATACGGCGAAACGCCGACAATCGTTGCTTATTTATTTATATGTTCTTTGCAATAAGAATGGAAGCAAAATAGTTTCACAGTTTTTTTCTCTTCCGGAAAATAAACTTCAAAATATTTTTCGTAAAGCAAAGCAGGAAAAAAATACCCAATTCCCTTTGGGTTTGTGCGCCAAGATTCCTTCTCTTGCAAAAGCAATTTTGATGGTTTCCACACAGTACTTGGTTTTGTTCGAAAGATAGCCACTGGATAATCGAGTAAGACTTTCCATGTTTCTATCATCATTAGGCGCATTCCATGAATGGATTTTTTCGCAACGCGCCATGGTGGATTTTGGTGTGATCCTTCGTAAATATAAGCTAACGTACCAAAGGTATGGAAAAGCCAATCCTGATCGGTGCCATCCACAGGGTATAATTGTTTTACGGCCTTAAATTCTTTCTCCTCGCGATACGAAATTCCTGCTTTTACAATTCGCTCTGCAATATAAGTTGGATAATCCGGAACTGGATTTTTTAAGCCATTAATGGTATAAGGAATTAAAATTTTCGTTGCATACGTATGGAAACTAACCGAAAATACAAACGAGTATTTTTTGGCAAAGCGAATGATCGCTTTTGTCTCCGGCTCGGACGCCGGTTTTTTTCCACGGTAGTAAGGACTATTCGGATCATCACTAGATGCTTTTTCAATGCCACTGTTCCACATAAAAGGGTAATTTCGATTTAAGTCCACCCCAAATTTCTTACGCTGATACCTCCTCTGCTTCCGCGCATTTTTCCGTCCTTCGGTATAGCTCACTGTCCAAAAACGTTCTAGACCATCGGAATTAATTACAGGTACCACATAGACATTATACTTTTCTAATAAGTCATAGGCAAGTTTTGCCTTTTCCGAGATATTTCTTTTTTCCTTTTTGCGCAAAGATCTTTCATAGGTTTCTGTGTTTTGTACTAAAAATTGAGCTACATCGAGAGCATATTCTATACTTAATACCTCATTCCCATGATGCGCAGCATTTATATAAATATTTGGTTTGCTCTTATATCGGCCACGAAATAAACGAAGTGCCCAAATTGTCCTTCCCTTCCATGATTTTCCCACACGAAGAAGCCTTACATGGCGTGGATGTTTTCGCCGAAACCAAATAAGCCATCGTACCACCCGTCGATAGCTTTTATAGCCCAAAGATAATTTCCGAGTTTTCCAATATTCAGGAAAGATGTCTTTAAAAGCCGGTTCTTTTACAACCTCTACATAAGATAGCCTGTCCTTTACTTCTTTCCAATGCCTGCGCTCTACTCGCAAAATACACTTTCGTTTGCATCTTACTCTTTTATATGGAATCGGGAAACGACGCAATTTATAACGGGGAACTTTAAGAATGACATAAGCATCGTACCAATGTACAAATTCTTCGGCAGGCAAGTTTCCGCAAACAGAAAATAAAAGAAGAGGAACACATATCTTTAGTATTTTGTTCACTTTTGTTTACCCTTCTTTAAAAGGTAAGATACAATGTACAGAACGGTATTGCAATAGGTTGAGGGTTGGCGCTTAATCTTTCCCTATTGAGAAAAAAATTGCAGGATTATGACCCTACCCAATTTTACAGCGGGCCGACTCAAGTACTACACAATCAAGCTGCGGAAAGCAGGAATCACTGTAAATGAAACTGACCTGATTTTAGCTTGCATCTTTCGGCTGCTACCAAAACTCAAAGCCAATAGCCGGACACATGAAGCGAATCACCAATACAATGATAAGCGGTACAGTTATGCGACTGTTTATACTTACTGTAAGCAAGA
>RFJE01000384.1 GCA_003695005.1 Candidatus Hydrogenedentota bacterium
ATTAGATAATAGCATAGGAAGTTTTTACCAAAGTATTGTCGATAAAAATCCAACAGTGGAATACTTTGCACCTGGCCACGAGCAGGTGGATAAAATTATATATTCCTTAATCAAAGAATTTCCTGCAGGTAGCTTTTTACAAGCTCAGGTAAATAGTACTTCTCAATACGAAATTGGAATTTTTGTGGTCTATTTTCAGCATAGTCGGTCGTACAAACGTTATAAAATGATTGTTTTAAAAGACGGCAAAACTGTTTCAGAATTTCAGCTACCAAATTTTTATAATATCATCCAAGTCCATCGACAAGACTCTTATGCGCTGCAAGAAATGATTTCACTTGTGGAAATTTATGCTAAAGCTGAAGCAGAAAAAATGCTTCGTCGATTTCGAACATCAGCTGAAGATTGGCAGAAACGATTAGAAGCATCTCATCAAAAAACACAGGAAAAACTAGACGAAAAATTAGAATTGCAAAAAAGTAAATTAAAATGGTATGGTGGCAAGCAAATGGTATCTGCTATTCATCGCACTATCAATACAAGACAAAAGAATTTTAGACGCCATAACAAAAAAGTGCAATTTTTTCAATCCTTAAAAGAAATGAAAATAGAAGCAGAACTGTTGCTATTTTTATCCGCAAGTCCAAATTTAGAGTGAAAAGTGTAAACCTTCAAACAGCGGTTATCCGCGTTTCGCGGAGAACCGCTGTTCCTCACCACTTTCTTTTGAAAGTGGTGAGGGATCCAGGTTGCTTAAGCTGCGCCTAGCAGGCCTTTTTTCCCTTCACCGAGAATTGCTGATAATTCGCTTATCCCATATCCTCGAACAAGTTGACCGGATATCTCAAATTTCGTTTGTGGTCATGTTGATAGATATCAACGGGTTAGAATAATAATGCAAATGGATAAGGAATCACTCATAGCTACTGATAAAAGCCAAGCAGGGCAGCTGAAGCTAAACCGTAAAAAAACAATTTATCCAGAAGATATTCACTTATTTCGAACAAGTGTATTACGGGCTTTATCCGACGAAACTAGGCAAGGAATTATTGTTTTATTAGGTCAGCACAAGACACTTTGTGTAAATGATATTGCGGCTTATTTTAATTTAGCGCGTCCTACAATTTCGCATCATTTAAATGTACTTAAAGAAGCAAAAATTGTAGAGGCCAAAAAACAAGGAAAAGAAATGCACTACTCTTTACATGTAAGATTCCTCAAGCGTTCCGTAAAGAACTTATTAAAGATTGTGGAGTCGATTGAGGATTAATCATGTTAAGAGGAAGAGAGAAAAATACAAAGGAGGAACAATGAACATTCTTGTATTGATTAAGCAAGTACCGGATACAGAAGCTAAAATTACTGTATCGAGTGGAAAAGTAAATGAGGCTGGAATAAAGTGGATTATTTCGCCTTATGATGAAATTGGGTTAGAGGAAGCAATTCAGTGGAAAGAAAAGACAGGCGGAACGGTAACAGCATTGTCTGTTGGTCCCGACCAGGTTGTTTCTTCTCTCCGAACAGCCTATGCCATGGGTGCTGATAATGCCATTCACGTGAAAGTAGATGATTACAATATGCTCGACTCTTTTAGTATTGCCGAAGCCATTATTAAGGCAATTGAAGGAGAAAAGTATGATGTAATTTTAGCCGGACGTCAGGGGTCCGATTCTGATAATGGTCAAGTACCTTACATCGTAGGAACAAAGCTTGGCTATGGTGTAGTAAGTTATGCCAAAAAAGTAGATTTGCAAGATTCAAAAGCAGTTATTGAGTGTGAGGCCGAAGGGGGAGAAGCTACGTATGAAGCGGAATACCCTGTTATTATTACCGCGAATGCAGGGTTAGCGGAACCTCGCTATCCGTCTTTAAAAGGAATTATGGCTTCGAAGAAAAAGCCAATTACGACAAAGACATTAGATGATTTAGGAATTTCACCGGAGCCTAAAATTGATGTGATTGAATTCCAGCCGCCACCACCACGGCCACCTGGACGAATCATCGAAGGGGAAGAGCCGGAAGAAAAAGCTGCAAATTTAGTAAAAGCATTGCACGAAGAAATTAAAGTCATTTAAGGAGTACAATATGGCAAATTATTTAGTAGTTGGTGAAGTTGATAAAGGCAATTTAAAAAAAGCATCGAAAGAAGCGGTTAGTACAGCAAAGAAAATCTTTGGTTCTGCATCGGCTGTTTTAATTGGCGAAGGTGCTTCTTCCGTGGCAGCAGAACTTGGCAAATATGGTGCGGATACCATTTATGCAGGTGATGTAAATGAATACAATGGAGAAGCCTATGCAAAAGCTATTGCACAGCTTGTTAAAGACAAGGGATTTGATGTTATATTAATTCCACATAGCTGGGTAGGAAGAGATATTTCTGCTCGGTTAGGTGCTCTTTTAGATGCAGCTGTTATTAGCGATGCTGTTGAGATTAAGCTAGAGGGTGATCGAGTTGTCATTAAAAAGCCGGTATATTCTGGAAAAGCTTTTGCGGAACTAAAATGCCGAACACCAATCCAAATTGTTACGTTCCGACCAAACTCACAAGGAATTGAAGAGCAAGCAGGATCAGGTAATGTAGAAAACATTAATGTGGATTTTGGTGGAGTCAAGACAAAGCTTATTTCTGTAAAAGAATCAGGTGGTGAAAGAGTTCCGCTTACAGAAGCCGACATTGTGGTTTCAGCAGGCCGTGGTATTAAAGGCCCTGAGAACATGAAACTTATTGAAGACTTAGCTGACCTTCTAGGAGCAGGGGTAGGAGCTTCTCGTGCTGTTGTAGATGCTGGCTGGTGCGACCATACTTTGCAAATTGGACAAACAGGCCAAACAGTATCCCCTACTCTTTACATTGCAGTAGGAATTTCAGGAGCGATCCAACATTTAGCAGGAATGGGATCTTCAAAATACATTGTGGCTATTAACAAAGATCCCGATGCACCTATCTTTAAAGTTTCGACGTATGGTGTTGTGGACGACTTGTTTAAAGTTGTTCCTGCTATGCAAGAAGAAATTCGTAAATTAAAAGGTTAAACTGATTTAAATACTCAAATCCCTTACCAAATTTTTAATTTGGTGAGGGATGCCCTTCACGGAGAATTGCTGGCCCTTACTTGAGGTTGATTAACATGAGGGTTGGCGGGAACTTAAGCCAACCCTCGCGGTACAAGGATGTTCCCGCCAAGCCTCACATAAAGTTCTGTACTGCTCTACGTGTGGATAATTTTTGGCTCATGTAAAAAACGTTGCTATATTCGCTAGGTTGAATATAAAATAAAATTTTTAATCATGGTGCAG
>RFJE01000004.1 GCA_003695005.1 Candidatus Hydrogenedentota bacterium
GGCTAAAACTTTATGGAAATACTCTTGCCATTCTGTAAGTCTAGATAAATAGCTCCATATTTTTTTATTATTCGTATGAAAGATATGTGGCCCATATGTATGAACAAGAATTCCATGCTCATCTCTTTCATCATAAGCATTTCCCCCAATATGATCTCTTTTATCAATAATGAGCACCTTAAGTCCAAGCTCATTAGCTGCTCTTTCAGCAATCACCGATCCAGCAAACCCAGCCCCAACAATAATTATATCCCAAGTCATGATACCTAATAAATTTTACTAGTGCTCTGAGCAAGTTGTAAAAAGGTCTGTACGCGGCAACATCTTTTTACCTATGATGCACCGTATCGGACTTCGGCAGATCTTGTTCCTAGTCTAATCCACCTACTCGGTATTTCCAATCATAAAAATCCCTATCTTGGCCATTCTATTTTTGAACAAAAGACTTTTCAGTACCGGTTTAGCTTTGCAGCTTATAATGAAAAAATTTTCTTAATTGATCATCAGGGTGTATATCCCCCACCTACCAAAAACTAATGCAAAAAAGGTTTTACCTACCCCAAAAATTTATCAACTATGTATATTACCTAGATACGGCCAACCGAATTTGGAACCCTGCATTATGGAGTTTTACGAAATAATATTTTACTCAAAATGCATTAAAGCTTTCCTTCCAATCTGTATCACATTAAAACCAATTTCATATAGTTTTTTGGCTTCAATCACATTTCGACCATCAAAAATAAATGCCGGCTTTTTCATTTTTCTATACAACGCCGCATAATCTAAATCGTAGTAGTCTTTCCATTGTGTTAATATCACAATGGCATGTGCATCTTCTATTGCTTCTTCTATCTGGTGTGTATAAGTAACCGACTCGTCTATACCTTTGAGATCCTTTTTAGCGTTTTCTAAGGCTTTTGGATCATGAATAAAGAGTTTTGCTTTTTCTTCAATAAGCTTTTTGCAAACATAGATAGCTGGTGATTCTCGTGTGTCGTTGGTATCTGGTTTAAACGCAAACCCTAAAATAGCAATTTTTTTTCCCGCGACAGTATTAAACTGTCTTTCAATAATCTCACGTACAAAGCGATTTGTCTGGTACTCATTCATGGAAATGACTCCCCGCCAATATTGAGCAACTTCTGATAAACCAAACTGCTCACAAATATACACTAAGCTTAAAATATCTTTTTTAAAACAAGAACCCCCAAAACCAACACTTGCCTGTAAAAATTTAGATCCAATTCGCGAGTCAGTTCCAATAGCTCTACTAATCTCAGAAATCGAAGCATTTGTTTTTTCGCAAAGAGCTGAAATGCTATTGATTGAAGAGACTCGCTGCGCTAAAAATGCATTTGCAGTTAATTTAGAAAGCTCACTCGACCATACATTTGTAAGTAGGATTTTATCTGGCTTTACCCAGGCAGCATAAAGATCTCTTAAGGTATTACCTGCTTCTTGACCTGCGTCTGTTTCACTATGCCCAATAAGAACACGATCGGGATCTTCTAAGTCTCGAATTGCTGTACCTTCTGCTAAAAACTCAGGATTCGATAAGACCTCATACTTTTTTCCACTATCTTGGTGATTGACAATATTACGAATAGCTTCCGCTGTTTTTACAGGCACTGTACTTTTTTCCACAATGATGGTTCCATCTTTACAATATTTTTCAATATCTCGTACTGCAAGTTCCAAGTACTGCAAATCGGCAGCCATGCCTTTTCCTTCGCCGTAATTTTTCGTTGGCGTTCCGACACAAACAAAAACCATATCTGCTTTTTTTAGTAGTTCCGGATGAATGACTTCAAAGTATAAATTTTTCCCTCGGATTTCCTTTACAATATCATAAAGACCAGGCTCAAACACGGGTAAGTTCTCACTATTCCATGCTTTAATGCGATCCTTATTTTGATCGGTTACATAAAACTGGATTTTGGGATTATGCTTTGCCATGACCGTCATTGTTGGCCCACCCACATATCCCGCTCCTAGACAAACAATATTCTTTACTTTTTCCATAAAGCTCTCTTCTTAACTTTGCACTTTGTTTAAACTCAAACACAGCGATAGCGGGTCAATGGATTGTTTACTATTCTTTGCCCTTGCTCTCAAATAAGATTTTCCACAAGTCCACCATTCTTTCGGTATGACGAATTGGTCTTGGATCTAAAAAGTGAATTTTGTGGGGAAGTTTAGAAGATTGGTGTTTAGGCTGCTTTTTGTCGGAAAAGGAATGTTGCTCCATAAAGTCATTATCGGTTTTCGGTCGAGGCAAACTTAAAAGACCCATTTAAGTTACCCACAAAGCGTATTCGGTTGCTTTTCGTGTGCATTTGCAAACTTTGTGCTCGTAAAAGGCTGTTTTTTTCTTGAATACGAACATCTCCACTCATGGTTAAAAAATCTAAATTTAGCTCATACTTTGCCCACTGTCCAAAAATGTCGCTGCGGGCCGGTAACACTAAAAAGTCTAGATACTGTTTTGGAATATATGTATTTTTTGGATAGATACGAACTTGTGCACTCCCCCGACCAAATGCCACCTCTTCATTTTCTCGGTATTCTATTTCATGAGCAAGCATCGCTATTTTAAGCAACGTATTCTCATATTGGTATAAGAGTGGACGTTTATTTTTATTACCCCACACAAAAACAATTTCCCCATCTCGACGTAATTTTTCGCAAAAGCCTGCTACAGAATCTTTTTCACTCTCGAAAAAAACTTGGTGAAAGGCCTCTATAAACTTAAAGTGTACTCCTTGTGCAAACACTTGCTCCGCCTCGATCCATCCCGATTCATAATAAACTTGCGCCATTTGTTGTCCGGAGGCGTACAAGTATACTTTTTGTGGCCTTATCACTTTGCCTTTTTTTTCTTGCTCGGGATAAAAATCAGCGCGATGACCATACGCCACTACATCGCTTTTTCCATTAGTTAAAAGAATGAGCTTTACATCATCTTCTAAAACAATTTTTTCGCCCCCCCGATACAGCATGGCTTTGTTTGCAGAATAAATATTTTCCCCAAAAAAAATGCGCACATTGCCAATTAAGCGCACTCGGTTTTCCTTTTCGTAAAGCGTGCCTTCATCCGCATAGACATTGAGTTTTTCCCGAGAAATAACAACATTTCCCTCAAAATGGCTTTCTTCTTTGGCTAAAAAGCGTTCCATTTCATCGGCTAAAATACGCAGGA
>RFJE01000385.1 GCA_003695005.1 Candidatus Hydrogenedentota bacterium
CTCCCGGATCTATGTTTGGTCATACTTTCTTAAAAGCAAATAAAAGTGATAGGATTGATTCTCCTGAACTTTTGGACTATGGGATCAACTATTCAGCTTATGTTGGTAATGCAAATCCCATTTCTTATGTGATAGGTGGACTCTTTGGAGGTTTTGACGGCTATTTTGCTGTCTTAGCATATTACTTTAAAGTTAATGAATATAATAACGCAGAAAGCCGCGATATTTGGGAATATAAACTGAACTTTTCAGAAGAAGAAACCGATTTTGCTCTCTTACATTTATGGGAATTAGGAGCTG
Source organism: Candidatus Hydrogenedentota bacterium (assembly GCA_003695005.1). Lineage (GTDB taxonomy): Bacteria > Spirochaetota > Leptospiria > Turneriellales > J094 > J094. Next base: position 301 of record RFJE01000385.1, read on the forward strand.
TTTCTTTCCCGTACTATTTTTTAACGAAAAACTGCTCATACCAAGTCTTAACTTTGCTAGAAGCAGCACGGGAGGACTACCATCTTTCTGACCAATTCGCTTTTCATGTGATTCCAGTTGATACTCTGAGGGTTTTAAAAAAAAATAATTTAATTAAAGGGGTTAAGTATCGGCCATCTGTATTTAGCAAATTCATGATTTTATATGCTAAATTAAATTCCAAAGAAAAAAAATTACTGAGAGAAATTATAGCCCATGAGAAAAAACCCGATGCAATTTTTTCTAGTATAAATGAGGAACGTCAGCCATTGTTATTTGATACTGCTATTGCATACCTAGCTTATGAAAAACAATACCGACTAGGAAATTTAGAAAAAGAACAGAGAAATTTATATTTGGATTTGTTGCGGAAAAGATCAAAAATAAAAAATGTTTTTCCTCATAATAAAAACGAAAAACCAGAAGGAGTCAGTGATCCCTTAGAAAGTCATAAAAGTCCTTCGTTTACTTTTTCTGCGGGATATTCTTCTTTAGGTGCTTATTTAGGATTAACCTGGAGACCTGCCTTGCACGATTATTTAGATTTACCAAAAGGCTATTTACGTGGATCTAAAGTACAAGTGTTTGATACAGAGATTCGTATTTTTCCTAAATATACTTTCATACCACAGCTATGGCATTGGAAGTTGCTTGATCTGATGCACCTCTCACCCTTTCATTTAATTTTAAAAAACTTTTCCTGGAGAACTACCCTTGCTTTTGAAAATCGAAATATAGAATATCAGGCTTCAGAGTTTCATAATAACCAAATTTATTTTTATTTTCAAGGAGGTCCTGGAATTTCTTTTCCGCTGTGGCCTTCCGGCCCAATCCGCCGCTTTTTATTTTACACCCTTCTAAACTTAAAAACTGATTTTGGAGGAGGGCTCAAGAAAGGATATCGGTTGAACATCAATCCCGAAGCAGGAATCATTAGTTATTTGTTGGATAACTTTGGAGTGCAACTTAGCAGCCAGTACCAATACTCTTTTTTAGGAGATGAGTTTTCTTTTTGGAAATTTTTTGCTGGTTTTTCTTTATTCCCTTCTATGAATACTGCCATTCGGTGGGAATCAGCTGCTTTTGTGAACCAAGAAAGCGCGATAGCGATTTTTAATTATGAAAGTAAAATTTCTTTTAAAGTCTTTTTTTAATCAGCGATACGGTGAAACGCCGTATCGCTGAATCGTTCCCTCTTTACGCTTTTCAAGCTAGCTTGGTTTTTAAAGAATACCTGTATGAAAAAAATCAGTATACTTATTTTCCTTAGTGTTGGAACTCTTTTCTCGCAAAATTCTATTGCTGATTCTATCCGGCAAAACTTTGAGCAAAATGTAAAAAAATATGTGCTTCCAAATGGATTAAGAGTTATTTTAATGAAAAACAAAATTACACCGTCTATTGCTTGTTATTTAAAAATTGGTGTAGGGGCTGCGAATGAACCTTTTGATTTAGCAGGAACGGCTCACATGCTCGAGCACATGTTATTTAAAGGAACAAAAGAACTAGGTACTCGTAATTATGATCGCGAAAAAATATATTTAGAACAAATTGCTGTAGATGGTGAGAGAGTGGATACAATCAACCGCATTTTATCTGACCCGCTACTCGATAAGCAAACTAAAAAAAAGCTGCTGGAAAAAAAGAAAAGGATAGAAAAAAGATTAGCATTCTTACAAAAAATCGCTTCCCGCTTTGTTTTATCCGAAGAGGACTCCACTGCATATTCGCTTGCAGGACAAACAGGATACAATGCATACACATCTGCGGATGTAACCAATTACCAAATTCAGCTGCCGGCAAATCGTTTAGAGCTATGGTCATGGCTAGAAAGTCAAAAGTTTTTAAATCCTGTGTTTCGTGAATACTATGCCGAGAGGAAGGTGGTACGCGAAGAAAGAAGGATGCGGTATGAATCTCGTCCAGCACGGATGATGTATGAAGTTTATTTAAAAACTTCTTTTGGCTTTCACCCTTATGGAAAACCAGTCATTGGTTTTGCTAGTAATATCGAGAAGTTAAAGTTATCCGAAACAAAAAAGTTCTTCGAAGAAAACTACATCCCTTCGCGAATGGTGATTGCCATTGTTGGTGACATTGAATTTGATTCCGCCATTGCTACCGTTCAAAAATACTTTGGTAAGTTGCCAGCTAAAAAACCAGTGGAATTTCCCCCTATTCAGGATGATATTTCATCCTACCGCCGCGAAGCAGTGTATTTTGCAAAAGACAGACCTTATATGATTACAGGATGGCGGAAACCTTCGATTCAGGATAAAAACAATGTAGCTTTTGAAGTTTTATCGAGAGCATTAACGGATGGTCAAAATTCTCGTTTAGTAAAACGTTTAGTCATCGAGGAAAAATTAGCAACTTCTGTATCGTCCTATAACGGAAATCCAGGCGAAAAGCTAAATAACGATTTTACTATTTTCGTGCGTCCTTTTCGCGAACAGGACTATGCTAAAATTGAAAAAATTATTTATGAAGAGCTTGAAAAAATTCAGAAAGAAGGACTTTCTAAAGAAGAGCTTACTCGCATTAAAAATAACTATTTAGCGGAGATGGTATCATCCTTGCAATCGAATGCGGGTTTAGCGGATGCTCTTACGTACTATGAGCTTTTATTAGGAGATTATCGTGAGTTTTATCGCTTTATAGATAGGCTCGACAACATCAATGCAAAGATAATTTCGGACATTGTACGTAAGTACTTACGCTATGATAGGGCAACTTTAGTTGTATTGAAGCAGCCAAAATAGAATTTACAAATAAGCACAAGTCGGGAAAAAGGTCTATGGCATATATTATTACTATTGACCAAGGTACTACGGGTTCACGGGTTTTTTTAATTGATGAGAAGGGTCAGACTTTAGCGTCTGCTTATCGAGAGCATACACAGCATTTTCCACAACCAGGATGGGTTGAGCATAACGCCGAAGAAATATGGACAAATATTGTGTCTTTAATTACAGAAGCTTTAGAAAAAGCTTCTGTTTCCGTAACGGATGCTGTGGGAATTGGAATTACAAACCAGCGAGAAACCACTCTTTTATGGGAAAAAGGTACGGGAAAGCCTTTAGGACATGCCATTGTGTGGCAGTGCCGGCGCACTTCCAAACGAATTGATGAATTAAAAGCATCTGGCCATGAACCTCTTTTTCGTTCCAAAACCGGACTCGTGCTAGATGCTTATTTTTCCGGTACAAAGCTAGAATGGCTTTTGCAAGAAAAAGATGCCTTTCAAAAAGCAAAATCTGGGGAAGTATTAGCAGGAACAATTGATTCTTACTTATTATATAAGCTTACAGGGGGTGAAGTTCACGCAACAGACTATACGAATGCTTCTCGCACACTGCTTTTTAACATTCACGAAAAAAAATGGGATGAAGAGCTTTGCGAAATTTTACAAGTCCCTATCACCATGCTTCCGGAAGTAAAAAATACAGCAGGGCTTTTTGGTAAAACAAAAGGTCTTTCGTGTTTACCAGATGGAATTCCTATTTATTCCATGGTAGGGGATCAACAATCTGCTTTATTTGGTCAATTGTGTTTTGAACCTGGCAGTGCTAAAAATACTTATGGAACAGGTTGCTTTATGCTTATGAATTTAGGCAAGAAAGCATTCGAAAGTAAACATGGACTTTTAACAACACTGGCTTGTGATGCCAATGGAAATCCTGTGTATGCATTGGAAGGTGCTGTTTTTATTGCCGGTGCCGTCATGCAATACTTACGCGACATGCTACAATTTTTTGATGATGCTGCTAAATCCGAAGCAATGGCGCGATCTGTGGATCACGAAGATGAAGTGGTATTTGTTCCGGCATTTGCCGGATTAGGTGCGCCGTATTGGGATCAAGACGCTCGCGGTGCTATTTTTGGTTTAACAAGAGATACTTCGAAAGAGCAAATTACTCGAGCGGCGCTTCATTCCATTGCACTACAAACTTATGATGTGCTAGACTCCATGCAAAAAGATAGTGGCCTAACCCTATCATCCTTAAAAGTGGATGGGGGTGCTACTGCCAATAATTACTTAATGGAATACCAAGCAGCCATTCTAGGAGTACCGGTAATTCGTCCACAAAATACAGAGTCCACGGTTCTAGGAGCTGCTTATTTAGCAGGTTTAGCAGCAGGGCTATATTCTTCCGCAAAGGATTTGGAAAATTTAAATCCGCCCGAAAAAGTATTTCAGCCAACCATGTTTGGCAAAGATCGACAAGAAAGAGAATTAGCAAAATGGAAACGAGCCATTGAAAGAGTAAAAACAAAGTGAATAAAACAAAGTGAATGAAGAAGAACTCAATGCCCTCATGCGGCCTAAAAAGGTATGCCTATGCAAAGGGCTTACCCGTGCCGATATTGAAAAAGCGTATGACAAAGGAGCGAAAACGCTAGATGCTATTATGAAAGAAACACTTGCTGGAACGGGATGCGGTACTTGCGAGTGGGAAATTGAGAAAATTTTACGCGAAAAACAACAAAAAGAAGAGCAAGAAAAAAAAGGTCAACAACTAGAGTTATTTAAAAACGGTTCTTAAACTCTTTTTGATTTCAGCCGATAGTAAAGTATGCAAAAGCGATTTTGGCTTCCTTGTATTGCGGCTTATTTTTTTTCAATCCCTTTTTATGCCATTGTCCCTAATTTAGATATGGTGGACACCCCTACGGCAGTTACCCTACCTCGCGCAACTTATGATGTAAGTTTTTGGGCATACAATGATGGTGGCATTTTATCAAAAGCAGCAATTGGGCTTCATGATAATATTTATTTAGGAGTTTCGTTTGATGTGGAAAAAGCCATTGGAAATAAACCTGCTCGTATGAATATCCCTGGAGTGGTTGCCAAAGTAAAATTTACGGATGGCTGGCAGCAATTCCCTATTTTAATTGCCATGGGGTATGACTCTTTTTACACAGGGAGTGAGGGGAAGCAACAATCCGATAACCCTTTTGATAGGGTTATTTATGGACCGTATGCAGTGATTACAAAACCTTTATTTATGCTAGGGTTAGAACAGCACTTTCATGTAGGTGTGCGCGTTCCAATGCAACCTGTTTATGAGCCGCGCAATACAGCTATGTTTTTTGCATTTGATTTTCCGATTGGCATTTTTGTTCCTATGGTTGAAGTCGAACGGATATTTTTCGACGCATCTCGCTTAGATAAAACTTTAGTAAATATTGGTTTTCGTTTTAATCTTTTTGAAAATTTAGCATTAGAGCTGAATTTTATGTTAGCTAAAAACGCTACTGCTAACCGGATGCTAGTGATTGAATACATGAGTGCTTTTTAATACAGCTTTTGCGGCGAAGCGCCGCAAAAGCTGAAACTGAATTAAAAATAAGGAAAAAAGGCCTGCTCGTGCTCAAACAGTCCTCCCCCTCACCACTTTCTCTTGAAAGTGGTGAGGGGGTGCGGAACTGCGCCTAGCAGGCCTTTTTTCCCTACCTTAAGAATTGATGTTTGTAATAATACCTAAAACATTTTACGTGCTGAAAAAGTGTTAAAAATTATCCCATGAAGCGGGATATTGAGGCATTATCTAGCCAAGAATTTGATATCGTTATTGTAGGGGGCGGGATTTCAGGCGCTTGTATTGCATGGGATGCTATTACGAGAGGATTAAAAGTTGCCTTAATAGAAAGAAAAGATTTTGGCCATGCAACTTCGATGGCCACTTCAAAACTGATTCATGGGGGGTTACGTTATTTAGCACAATACCAATTTGGGGTGGTACGAGAATCACTACGCGAAAGAAGGTTTTTTGAGAAAAATTTACCACACTTAATTTTCCCGCTTGGCTTTTTACTACCTATTTATGATTTTACACCAACTTCTCGTTTTCTTTTAGGAGCAGGCCTCACTTTGTATGACCTTTTAGCTTATGATAAAAATGAGCTTTCTGATCCCGATAAACATTTAGCCAATCACAAATGGCTTTCTAAAGAAAAAGCATTAGAAGTCGATCCTAATTTAAATCCGAAAGGCTTAAAAGGCGCTTTTTATTATTACGATGGTTTAAATCGACTTCCCGAAAGAACAAATATGGAATTTATTACTTCCTCTGCTGCACATGGCGCTGTCATTGCAAACTACACAGAGGCCGTCGACTTTTTAAAAGAGACAGCGTCGGATACTGTTTTTGTAAAAGGGATTCGAGCTAAAGATTTAGAAACCGGCAAAGAATTTGATATTCATGCGAAAGTCGTGATTAATGCATCAGGACCATGGGGGGATTTAGTTTTATCCAAACTTCACAAAAATCCTGTTCGAAAAATTATTCGCTCGAAAGGCATTCATTTAATTTTTCCTAAATTTGGATCAGAATCTGCCATTACCTTTGAAACAAAAGATAAGCACCACTTTTTTATTATTCCATGGTTGAACTATTCACTGATTGGTACAACCGATACCCCTTTCGAAGATGACCCTGATAACTTAAAAGTCACTCGCAAGGAAGCCGAAGATTTTATGCAACTTGTAAACGATCATTATCCTGCAGCAAATCTAACGTATGATAAAATCCTGCATGCCTATGCAGGAATTCGACCGCTCGTTGCCGATAGCGAATCCACTTCTACGTATGAAGCATCCCGAAAACATGAAATTGTGGATCATAATAAATTAGAAAATGTTTATGGGCTCATATCGGTTTTTGGGGGCAAGTACACCACTTCCCGCTCCCTAGCGGAAGAAACAATCAACCATGTGGTAAAAGAATATGGCTTAAAAGCAAATCCCTGTGTTACAAAAGATACCCCTTTAGATGGTGGGAATTTACCTGTACGTTTTAGCATCTTTCTAGATGAAAGTGTTAAAGAATATGGGCCTCTCTATGGAGAACAATTAGTTAGAAATTTAGTATATCGCTATGGTGTCCACTTTACAAAAATCCTCAATAAGATAAAAGAAAATCCCGAGTGGAAAAAGCCATTGGAGCAAATTTTTTACTCTACGCCTGCAGAAATTGAGTATGCCATTTCCGAAGAATCCGCACTGCATTTAGATGACTTATTGCTTCGCCGTATAGGACTTGGAAATACGGGTGAAGTAAACCAGAGTTTGTTAGAAAAAATTGCTACACAAATGGGACATTTTTTAGGCTGGGATAAATCTCGTATTCAGGAAGAAGTATCGCATTACCAAAAAACGGTTCGCATTTTAGATTGATTGCTTACTTAAAATTGCTTGTGTTTAATGCCTTGACAACCTTCTGCTTATTTATAGTCTTTAAACATGAGCAGGGTTCGCGATTGGCTTGCACAAGCACAAAATGATTTTGCATGGGCTCTTGATTCCTTTGAGAGAAAGTACTATGCACAAACTTGTTTTATTGCGCAACAAGTTGCAGAGAAAGCCTTAAAAGCAATTGGCTACTATCGGGGAGCAGATTTAGTGAAAGGACATTCCTGTGCAGCCATTGCAGCAGCCCTTGGAATCAATGGGGAATTAGAAGATCGCATGAAAGAGCTCGATCAATATTATATTCCAACACGGTATCCCGATGCATTGCCTGCAGGATCACCTTTTGAAACATATACAAAAAGGCAAGCCGAGGAGGCATTACACAGTGCAAGACTTGTTTTAGATTTAGCCGAAAATACGATTCAACTATGAGCGTTCTTGTTTATTTAAAACAGCATGTTTTATTTAAGCTTACCAAAGAAGAGTTTATGGAAAAGCTTAAAACAGAACTTGAAAACCGCGTAGAAGAAGCTTGGCTTTTTGGCAGCATAACAGGAACAAAGTTTGATCCATACAAAAGCGATGTCGACTTAATTTTAGTTACAAAAACCAATCGGCCTTTTGTGGAGCGATGGAAAGACTTTTCTGATATTTTAAATTTAGCTAGAAAAATAGATTTACTCATTTACACACCTTCTGAATGGGAAAACTTAAAAAAAGAAACAAATGGCTTCTGGAAAGATGTGCATAAAACTAGAATCCCTATCATACAGAATGGTAACAGCAATACGCCGTAACGTCGTTACTCTTATGTTTTTTTAGCAAGCAAATTACATTGGCGACAAATAAGCAATACTACCTGGTCTTTTTTGTTGCAAGGTCGAACTTTAAAACGCTTCGAGAAAGTAATTCGTAAAGCAGCGAAAAACGTCAATGATTCATATTTAAGCCGAAATTTATATGGAAGACTTCACTTTATTGGCAAGGCCATCTGTGTATCACCGATTCCTGGCCTGGCATCGCATCTACATCACGATACCCTTACGCCACATTTTGAAGAGAAAAAGCAGCTTGACCGTCTGCTAAACAATGTAACACGGGAAGCATGAGCATAGCCGACATTAAACCGGCCGTTTATGACAAGCAGGCAGTAGAACTTAAATTACAAAATTTATTTGGGAATCGATTTCATAAAGCAGAAGAGCATGTTGCCGAAAGAGTAAAATATAGTCGCGATTTAATGCCATTTAATTTTATATTAGAACAAAAAGGCGAAGTTCGTTTTCCACCAGATTATATTGTATGGCCTAAAACAGAGCAAGAAATTGTCAATTTAATAGCAATATGCCGCGAGCACAAAGTCCCTCTTGTTCCTTATGCTGGCGGTAGTGGTGTTTGCGGGGGAGCGGTTCCTGTAGCGGGAGGAGTTGTCTGCGACTTGAAACAAATGGATAAAATTTTAGAAATTAATGATACCGACTTAACCTGTACAGTGGAACCCGGAATCAATGGACAGCTTTTTGAGGAAGAGCTCAATCGTCGTGGATATACCCTCGGTCATTTTCCTTCTAGCATTTATGTATCTACGGTTGGTGGCTGGGTTGCAACACGAGCTGCCGGAGTCCTTAGTACTTATTATGGAAAAATAGAAGACATGGTCTTATCCTTGCGAGTTGCCTTAGGCAATGGGAATGTAGCCGAAACTGTGCTTACCCCCGCCTCAGCGACGGGACCGGATTTTAATCGCATTTTTGCAGGCAGCGAAGGGACTTTAGGGATTCTTACGAAAATAACCTTTCGGATTCATCCTTTACCACAGGAACGGGGTTTTTTTGCCGTAAAAGCAAAAAACGTAAAAGAAGGCATTGAATTTATGCGTATGGTGATGCGGAGAGGTCTTCGTCCGGCTGCCGTCCGTTTATACGACGAACTAGACACTTTAATTATTGGTTCGCCGGAAGAAAAATCGGGAATGGACGAAGACGCCGGCTTTGTCCGAGAAACACTAAAAAAGCTAAAGTCGGGCGAGGGCTTAAAAGCAACCTTGCGCTGGGCTGCGGTTACGAATCGAGCTATTGATATTGGACTTTCTCTTGCGAATGTCGGTTGCCTATTGCTTTTTACGTTTGAAGGTCATCCGGCTCTTGTCAACACGCAAATGGAAATGATTCATCGGTTAGCTACGGAAATGCGTCTTGATATTAAAGGCGAGAAGCCGGCACGCTATTGGTGGGATCACCGGTATGATGTAAGTTATTCTTCCCCCGCCGTTTTTAAAGAAGGTGCTTTTTTAGATACTTGTGAGGTTTCCACCACATGGAGCAAATTACATGAGCTTTATGTAAGGGTAAAAGATGCGGTTAAAAATGATGTCTTTATTATGGCTCATTTTTCTCATTCTTATTTATGTGGTAATAATATTTATTTTTCAATTGCAGGCTATGCAGATTCCCCCGAGGAAAGCGAAAAAAAATATTTAGATGTATGGGATAAAATGATGAAAGTTTGCTTACAAATGGGAGCAAGCATTAGTCACCATCACTCTGTTGGTATGTTAAAACAAAAATACCTAGTAGAACAAATGGGACATTTATATCCCATTTGGCAAAAAATAAAAGAAGCTTGCGATCCGGATGGCATCATGAATCCCGGCAAATTAGGTCTCTAACCTAAATGAATTTACCATCCGAAGTGATAGGGTTATACCAAAGAGATATTCGTTATCCTTTACCCTATCCCGAAGAAAAAGAATTTACCTTTTTACTTCAGCATGCTCGAAAAACACAAACATTTATTTTTTCGGAATATGCTGGATTTCATGCAATGCTAAAACATCGACAAGAGTTTTATTGGGAATCAGAAAGGACATTGGCATGGCTTAAATACTTTTCGGCCTTACTAAAAGATACCCTTATTATCGGGGGCAGCTTTTTGTTGAGTAAAAACAATCACATATATAATGCTTGCCCTTTTTTATTTCAAG
>RFJE01000043.1 GCA_003695005.1 Candidatus Hydrogenedentota bacterium
AAATGAGTATGGCTGTCGATAGCAACAACAAGATAATTAGAAGTTGCTTTAGGGAAAAAAATTTTTTAAAAGATTGCCATTTTGGTGGGGGAGAATCATCCTGTGTTTCTAGACTGGAAGCAGGTTCATTTAGCAGAGAAGTGATTTCTGGCAAAGGACACAAAAGAAAAACTTCACCATCACGAGCACTTTCAGGAAGGGGGTAGTTAAGCCGAAGCTTTTCTAGTAAGTCTTTTGCTTTTTCGTGATAGCGACCATCGAGAGCTTTTGTCCATGCAATTACAGCTGCTTCGGTATCTTCTTGTAAGAGGGCTAAAGTCGCTGCTACAAAAGGAGTCAGATCCGAAGCATCTTCGGTGCTTAAAAAAGATTCCGCATAAAAAAAAAGAGAATTTTTTTCTTTTAAGGCCATTAAAGCTAAAAAGCCAAAATACCAAGCAAATCCCGATCTCTTGTCTAAACGAATTGCTTTATCGGCAAAATGTAAAGCTTCCCGAAAATTATGTTTTTCTAAAGCTTCTTTACTACGAAAAAGGAACTGCGGAAGCAATGCATCTTGCTTCGGCAGAGAATCCATTACTTGCTTACACGTTCCACGTAACTAAAATCACGCAAATCGACTTTTACTACATCGCCTGCTTTGACAAATAACGGGACCTGAAGCTTGGCACCTGTTTCCAGCGTAACTTCTTTTGTTGCATTGGTAGCTGTATCCCCTTTCAAACCTTCTTCTGCATACGTTACTTCTAATTCTGTAAAATTCGGGGGTAAAATGCTAACAGGATTTCCTTCATGCAACAAAATATTTAATTCCATGCCTTCTTTCATAAAGTGAATTAAATCACCTATATCTTCTTTAGGAATCGAAATTTGGTCATAAGTTTCCGTATCCATAAAGACAATGGAATCCCCTTCGTCATACGAGTACGTAACAGGTCGCTTATCAAGTTCAACATCTTCGAGCATTTCGCCCGAACGAAATGTTTTTTCTACGGTGGTGCCTTTACTTAAGCTTTTTAGCTTAACACGGACAACCGCTGCACCTTTGCCCGGCTTGTGGTGCTGGAAGCTTTGCACAAGTTGCAAATCGCCATCAATATTTAAAACCATGCCACGTTTTATGTGATTCGAGTTAATCATACAGTCGCGTGCAAAATTGAACACACTTTGAAAAGTGTTTTGAAAAAAAATTCCGTTTTTTTCTCATTTTTTCTTAAGTTTTGTCTCAATTTTTAATTTTATTTAAAGTAATGTCCTTTTTTTTGAAAAAAACACCCCCCTTTTGGTATTATAGGGTATGATAGGAATTTCATATACAGTAGGAAATATTGGCTATAAAAACATTTTAGTTCGCACAGAAGCAAGCATTATGCCGGGAAGTTTTTACATTCACATTACCGGTTTAGGGGATTTAGCGGTTCGCGAAGCGCGCGATAGGTTGCGATCTGCAATCCATGCATCTGGATTTTCTTGTCCGGTAAAACAAATTTTAGTGAATTTAGCGCCAAATGAAATTCGCAAAGAAGGCAGCATTAGCGAGCTTTCCATTGCAGTTTCAATTTTAATAGCAGACGGTCAGCTAAATCCGGAAAATTTTGAGGGATTGCTGCTTACAGGAGCCCTATCACTCGATGGCACTTTGCAATCGACAGAAGGTATTTTAGGGGCAGCTATTGAAGCCCGTCGCAATCCAAACATCCGTGGCATTATTGTGCCTGCTCCGGATGCAGAAAAAGTCTCGTTTATTCCGGAATTAGATATTTATCCAATATGGCATTTAGAAGAATTGCATGAATTTCATCCGGAAACAGCTAGAAAAGAGCCAAAAGCAGATTTCCAAGCAGTAACCGATATTCCTGCACCGGATTTTGCCTCTATTGAAGGACACGAAGAAGCGAAAGAAGCTCTTGCAATTGCCTTCATTGGTAAGCATCATACTTTAATGGTGGGTCAGCCAGGGATGGGGAAAACATTATTAGCTCGAGCATCCGAAGGACTTCTACCGCCCCTATCACTGGATGAGTGTTTAGAACTAACACAATTAGCTTCTTTAGCTGGATTAAGCGAAGGTTTTGTAAACAGGGCACCATTCCGGTCCCCACATCATACTTCTTCGGATACTGCATTAGTGGGAGGAGGTAGCTTTCCAAGACCGGGAGAAATTACACTTGCTCATAAGGGCGTTTTATTTTTAGATGAATTATTGGAGTTTAGTAACCAGGCAATCCAAGCTCTTCGGGAGCCATTAGAAGAAGCCAAAATTACAGTATCCCGATCCAGAAAAGCGATTACTTTTCCGGCAGATTTTTTACTAATTGCAGCAGCCAATCCCTGTCCTTGCGGCAATTTTTTAACCCCGGATGTTCCCTGTACATGCAATCATACAAGGATTGAAAGGCTATATAGAAAAATAGCTGGTCCCTTCTTAGATAGAATTAGTATTGAGCTAGAAATTTCGTCTTACGGGAAAAGAAAACCGGGCAGCCAAAAACCAACTTCGTATTACCGCAGTAAAATTCAGGAAGCAAGGCTTCGCATGTTTCACCGAAATGGAGGAATTGAAAATTCTAAAATACCGCTAGAACAAGTAAAGAAGTGGACACAAGCAGAAGATAAAAATAAAAGCTTAATTGAGTTTTTAGCTTCCGAAACACATTTATCTCATCGTAGAATTGCACAAGCTCTTCGAACCTCACTTTCGATTGCCGACTATTACGAAAGTGATGTTGTAAAACCAGAATATATAAAGCAAGCCTTTTGCTATCGTGTTTTTCATTTAATTCGACAAAAACTCACGGAACGGGCTGCTTAATTACTTCATTAAAAAGTGAGTTAATTCCACTGCGATTTTATCAATGGCATACTCTAAATAATCTTCTTGTTCTATATACTTTCGGTATGCCTGGATTTTTTCTTCATAAGAACTATATTGCTTTGTCCCAAGTTCCGTTGTTTTTGGCGCAGAACGCCTTCCTTTATTTGCCAGTCTTCTTGCCATGTTACTTCCCTGTAACTTTATTTTAGCCTTCCTTGGCTAAGCAGGAAACCCCTATCGGGCATGTTTCCCGTGAACTTAAATTGATTATCGGACGATATATTCAGGATTAAAGCTTAAAATTTGATTATTTTCATCAAAAACAATTAAACCAATGACGGCATCGTACCACTTATTATCCTGTGCTTTCCATGTTTCAATAGCATTTAATTGACGCTGGTACTGTTTGTAAGGAAACACCGGATAACCAGCATAATAGTGTTTCCTTTTTACACGCTTAATTTCGATAAAGTAATAGCGGTCTTCTTTTTGGCATAGAAAATCGATTTCCACACCAAAAAAATTTCGATTTCGAGCGAGTACTTTAAATCCTTTTTTTCTTAATACTAAAGATGCTAAATTTTCCGCCAACCTACCAATCGTTCGAAACATGGCCAATAATAATATGTACATTTGGTTTGTAAAGTATTAAGAGGTGTAATTATTATAAATGAATTGCTGCTTGTTAATAAAATTTCAATAATTTTGTAAGTGAAAACATGTACAAATATGGGCATTTTAGTGGTGACTGAGCAAGGTGCTACGGTGCGCAAGTATGGGAAAAGTTTAATTATCGAAAAATGGGAAGATGGGAAAAAGAATCGGCTATTAGAATTTGAACTCATTCATCTAGATGGATTACTTCTTTTTGGAAATGTACAGTTTACTACTCAGGCTTTAGCCATGTTAATGGAAAATAACGTCGAGGTATCTCTATTTTCTAGTCGTGGAAAGTTACGAGGCCGAATTATTCCGCCACAAAGCAAAAATATTGTTCGGCGGATATTACAAGTGGAAACAGCGAGAGATCCAATTCGACGAGTAAAACTGGCTCGTTTACTCTTGCTACGAAAATATGAAGGGATGTTAGAGGTGGGCAAGGCAAAGTCCAAAAACTCTTTACATCCGGCAGCCAAAATTTTCTTGCAAAAGATAAAAGATGTACCTACGGAAATTCATAAAGCGAATTCTGTAGATACTTTGCTTGGAATCGAAGGAAACATTACAAAAGACTTTTATACAATGATTCGTGCTCTTATTCGTCAGCCAGAATTCCGATTTGGACCTCGTAGCTATCGTCCACCAAAGGATTGTTTTAATGCTCTTATTTCTTTTTTGTTTACATTAGGCACGCAATCGGCAGCTGCTATTTTAGAAGCTATGGGATTAGACCCTTACCTTGGCTTTTTGCATTCCTTAAGATATGGGAGAGTTTCTTTAGCTTTAGATATTCTTGAAGAGTTTCGATCGGAATTAGTATCTCTTGCTTTAACTATGGTAAATCGACGGCAATTAACAACTCGTGATTTTAATGCTGCTCGAAATTTCTTTCTGAAAAAACAGGGGCTTAAAAAAGTTTTAAATGCTTTTTCCACATATTTAGAAGAAAAATCTGTCCATTATAGAATGGCACAAGCTTCTGCCGACATCATTCAAGAAATGCAAAGGCTAAAACCGGAGTCATGAAGAATCCACCGCTTTACGTAGTGGCTTATGATATTCCTACTACGAAATCCGGTTTAAGGAGGTACCGTAAAATTGTGAAAATTATGGATAATTATGGTGATCGTGTTCAATACTCTGTTTTTGAATGCAGATTAACCAAACAAAATCTACAAGATTTAGTCCAAATTTTAAGGAAAGTGTTAGAC
>RFJE01000386.1 GCA_003695005.1 Candidatus Hydrogenedentota bacterium
CCCTCCACTATCTAGTTTTTCAGCTTATAACGTAATAATATATAAATAACAATGAAAATCGGCAAATTTTTTTACAAAATGGGGAAAGTGTAAGAGCTAAATGCTTGATAAATTATTGCCTGGATCGCTGAATAAATTCGTTTCGTTAAGAAACTCTACACTTTACGAAATCCGCAATCCAATTAAAGAAGGGGGATATTTAATTTTAAGCTTTTCGTATAACTTTTTTACCCCGCGAATAGAATGTGACAGTATGACCAAAGCATAATGGAATTGTTTATTTCGAATTGCAGTTTGAGCGCGGCGAAAATCCTGCCGCAAAACACGAAAAAAGTGTAAAAACTTTTGTTTTTTATCTGTGGAAAAATGCTGTGTTTTTTGCGAGCTTAAGTCTTTAATAATTTCATCCGTTAAAAAGGACAGTTTTATTGCTGTTTTCTTTTGGAGACTTTGCAAAGATTTATATTGTTCGAGAATACTTTTTTCTAGCTGACGCTTTTCTTGCCCCCGTGCTGTTTTATATAAGTTTAATGAGTTTTCCCAATTTGATTTCCACTTTTTATATTGCTGCTTGGTTTTTTTAAATACAGGCGAAGCAGAGAGTGTTGAATCCATTAGTTTTTGTTGCTTTTTAGCTTTGTATAAAATGCGTGGAATCGAATGCGAATTTGCAAGTAAAAAGGATGGTAGAAGCAAAGTGCAAAAAAGGATGATGCTTTTTTTATATTTCATAGAACCCTCACTTTTGCTGATTCGTGTTTGGCAGGCTTTGGTTTTGATTTTTTGGTTGTGGTTCTTTCTTTTGGTCTTTGGTATTTTCGGGTGTGGGAGAGACTTGGTCTGTGGTAACTTTTGTTGCAGCTAACCTCATAACATTTTGTTTTTTCTCGTTAATTAAGCCATAATTATCATCGTGATGCAAAAAGAAATTATATGTATTTTCGAACAAACGGCGGTTGAGCATGTTAATGAGTTTATTGCGGACTTTTTCATAATCTGTAATTTTAATATCTTCTGCTAGGTTTAATTTTAGTGCTTCTTCAATCGTTTGGGTTTGATAATCTTCTTTATCTTCCATTGGTGTTTTACTTTCAATGAGTGCTAAAAACGCAAACCGTTTCGCACGGCGTGCTCTCTTAATGCCGTCCATATAGTGACGAATTTTATTAGAGAACAGAAAACGGTTGTAATTAAAGCCAATTTCCTTAAACTGACGAGCGGCTTCTAAATCTCGATACCCGAGTCGTAGAAACATTTCGGCTTTTTTATCTTTGGCTGCAATAATAATGGGTGCAGAAATATCGAGAAGTTTTCGAGCATCTTCTAAATAGTTATCCTGCAAAATTTTCAGGTATAAATCTCGTAAAATTTCTTGGCTTTTCCGAATGTTTATAAAAGATTTACTAAAGTCGCTTTGCAAATACCAAAGGTGAGCATTAAAATTAAGTTGGTATGCTTCTTGGAACATTTTTTTATCATTTTCATTACCAAAGTTGGAGACACATACGTTAATGAACTCAAGAAAATAACGATTATCTTTTAAGCTATGCTCGGCAATGGTTTGGTTTGGCGAAACGGCAAAAAGGACATTGCCTAATAAAAACGTAAAAGCAAACAGTAAAATTTTTGTGCTCATATAACCCTCTTCTATTTCCTACTGTATTATCGGTAAAAAGCAATCTATTATCAAGCATAAAATTTTGATTAGGAAGGGGGGACACCCCCCTCGCTTCGGCCGCGCTTTTCCGCAATCGAGAATCTCTAATATTACAAGTAAATATATTTGCTAAAATTTATATTTTGGTTCTATAACGTCCTTAGTCCCTGCGGCCGTCGATAGCGGGCGCGTCCTACGCTACCCCCCGAGGTTTTCTGCGAGGAAAGGCAAAAAGCAGGAGGCGCAGGAACGGCGCTGCCCGGGGTCTTACCTGAAATTCCGAATATTTTGATTCCACCACCCTATCAATCTATGGGCTGTATATTATCCAATCGGGTAAACTTCAATTTGTTTTTGCTTCATTTGTGCAATTCCTTTCGCTGCGGCCATGGCCGCTGCTACCGTAGTGGCATAAGGAACATTATATTGCAGAGCTGCCACTCGAATTTCAAAAGCATCATTGCGTGTAATAACATCAGCGGGAATATTTACAATGTAATGAACTTCACCGGATTTAATTTTATCCACAATGTGTGGTGATCCCTCATGAACCTTATTTACTTTTTGGATATTCGAAATTCCTTGCTTGTTTAAATACTCATAAGTTCCTTTTGTAGCTAAAATTAAAAATTCATTTTGTTCAAAAATACGAGCAGCTTCTACTAAATCCGGTTTCGATGCATCATCTACCGATAAAAACACAACCCCTTTTAAAGGCAATTTCGAGTACGCCGCTTCTTCTGCTTTAAAAAAAGCTTCTTCGGGCTCTTGACCAATCCCCATGACTTCGCCGGTAGATTTCATTTCCGGTCCTAAAATAGTATCTACATTCGAAAACTTTTTAAATGGTAAAACAACTTCTTTGCAGTACACTAACTTTGGCGGCTGATAGCCTATTAACCCAAGATCTTTTAGCTTTTCCCCAAAGAAAAGGCGGGTAGCTATTTTAGCAAGTGGAATACCCGTAGCTTTCGATATAAAAGGGACGGTTCTCGATGCACGTGGATTTACCTCAATAACGTATAATTCGCCATCTTTCACAGCAAACTGGATATTCATTAAGCCAAGTACTTTAAGCTCTAGTGCAATTTTTTCTGTAGCCGCTTTTACTTTGTCTAATATCTCATCACTTAAATTGACAGGTGGTAAATAACAAGCACTATCACCGGAATGAACTCCCGCTTGCTCAATGTGCTCTAAAATACCACCAATGTAAACGGTTTCCCGATCACAAAGAGCATCGACGTCAATTTCAATAGCTCGCTCTAAAAATTGGTCAATGAGTGCTGGCCGCTCTTTGCTAATTTCCGTCGAGGTTTTCATATATTCTTTTAATTGTTCCGGTGTATGGACAATCGCCATAGCGCGACCCCCTAGCACATACGAAGGTCGTGCTAAAACAGGATATCCAATTGTTTCCGCTGCTTGCAATGCTTCTTCTAATGAAGCAGCCATAGCACCTTGTGGTTGCTTTAAGCCAAGTTTTGCAATAAGTTTATTAAATTGCTCCCTATCTTCTGCTCTATCAATATCTTGAACACTTGTACCAAGGATCGGAATGCTATTTTCATCGAGAACTTTTGCAAGTTTTAAAGGGGTTTGACCACCAAACTGTAAAATAACACCTGCAAAATTTCCTTGGGTTGCTTCTTGTTTACAAATCCGTAAAACATCTTCGCTTGTTAAAGGCTCGAAGTAGAGTCTGTCGGAAGTATCAAAATCTGTGGATACGGTTTCCGGATTGGAATTAATCATAATAGATTCAATGCCAATGTCCTTGAGTGCATACGCAGCCTGACAACAACAGTAATCAAATTCAATGCCTTGTCCAATTCGGTTCGGTCCACCACCTAATATAATAGCTTTTTTATGGGAACTAATCTCCGATTCATCTTCGGTTTCATAAGTGGAATAAAGATAAGGTGTGTAGGATTCAAACTCTGCAGCACAAGTATCTACTCGCTTAAATACTGCATCAATTTCCCACTGGCTTAATTTTTGCATAACGAATTTTTCTTCCCGCTGAATTTTGCCTTTTAAGGTGGCTTCTAATTTTACATATTCGGTACTACCTTTGTCAAAGGTTGCTAATTCAAACAAGGAAGGACGAATTTCATGCATTAAATTTAGTACTGCAATTTGGTGATTGCTAAACCCAAAGCTTTTTAAGTTTGCATAATCTTCTTCTTGCTTTTTAGGTAGTGTAATCCATTGTATGGCAGCATCCACAATCCTTTTTAACTGTGCTAAAAACCAAGGATCGATTTTTGTAAGGGAATATAGTTCATCCATAGAAAAGTATGATTCTACATTCTCCGGTATTGCCTTGCTTTCATACCAACCACGTGGCATCATGGCACATTGCAAATAAAAGATTCGTAAATCCGTAGGCAGGCTTACTTTCTCTGCTAGCACATTGCAAATATCCGAAGTTTTTGCCTTGCGAATGAGATCCAGCTCTAAATCCCAAAAGGAATCAAACCCCCAACCAAAGCGGCCAATTTCTAACGATCGAACTGCTTTTTGAAAAGATTCCGGAAATGTGCGCCCTAATGACATGGCTTCCCCAACAGATCGCATTTGTGTATCGAGCTTACGAGGACTTTCCGGAAATTTCTCAAATGTAAATCTTGGTATTTTTGTAACAATATAATCAATGGTAGGCTCAAAAGAACCAGGGGTTTTTTTGGTAATTGCATTTGGAATTTCGTCTAAAGTATATCCCACCGAAAGCTTTGCAGCAATACGCGCTATAGGAAATCCGGTTGCTTTGCTCGCTAACGCCGAAGAACGGCTAACTCGTGGATTCATTTCAATAACGAGAATTTCTCCGTTTGCGGGGTTCACAGCAAACTGAATATTACTTCCCCCTGTTTCCACTCCAATTTCGCGGATAATGCGGATAGCTAAATCCCGCAAGTTTTGGTATTCTTTGTCGGATAAAGTTTGTTGTGGTGCAATGGTAATGGAATCTCCTGTGTGAATGCCCATCGGGTCTAAATTTTCAATGGAACAAATTATGACCACATTGTCCGCTAAATCCCGCATAACTTCTAGCTCATACTCTTTCCATCCAAGCACAGATTGCTCAATTAATACCTGTGAGTTTGGCGACTCCGAAAGCGCTTTTAAGACCATCTTTTCAAAGTCTTCTTTGTTGTAACATACCCCACCACCGGTTCCCCCTAATGTAAAGGAAGGACGCAAAATGATAGGAAAGCCGATTTCATCTAAAAGAGCGAGTGCTTCTTCCAAGGAATGAGCTAGGCCGGATTTTGGATTTTTAGCGCCAATTTTCTCCATGGCTTTTTTAAATAAATCCCGATTTTCTGCTTTCTCAATTGCTTCTGCTTTTGCACCGATCAGCTCTACACCGTATTTTTCTAAAATACCATTATAATGTAATTCTAAAGCTGCATTTAATGCTGTTTGTCCCCCAACCGTAGGTAAAATGGCATCGGGTTTCTCGATTTCGATAATTTTTTCTAAATAAGGTAACGTAATAGGCTCAATATAAACTTTATCGCTTAAGTCGGGATCGGTCATAATGGTGGCAGGATTCGAATTGATTAATATAACATGGTAGCCTTCTTCTTTTAAAGCTTTTACGGCCTGTGTACCTGAATAATCAAACTCACATGCTTGCCCGATAACAATTGGCCCCGAGCCTATCACTAAAATGGATTCAATATCATTCCTGCGGGGCATAAGCCAAAAATCGACTTTGAGACAGTTGGTCAAACGCTAGACTGCAGGTACAACAAGCTCTTCAATTAAACTTGGCCAAGGAATGGTGGCTTCTAATGTACATAAATTACCTACTAAACCAGCCATTGTTCTATCAATAAAAATTAAATCTGTTGGAAAATCAATTTTCATGCCTTCGCGCCAATGCTCGTTATTTAACTCCATGATACCTTTCATAAGTGGGTCGTCTTTTCCAAAGGAATATTGTTCTTGTTGCACAAGCGGTTTAAATACATGATAGTATTTTAGTACAAGTTCCTTGTCAATAGAATTACCATTTGTATAACGCACTCCTAACTTGTATAAAATATCTGGAATTTTTTCCGGATCATTGTCTTTCGCTGCAAGTGTTATATTTCGATAGCCTTCTCGAACATATTCGGGAATTTCTTTTACTTGACCGAAATCGTATAAAATAATTTCACCTGTACTGCGAACTGCAAAATTCCCCGCATTTGGATCGGCATGCAACTTATGAAAATAATACATTTGCAATAAAAAAAGCTTAAACAACTTTATTCCAACCTGGTTTGCAAAGCCAATTCCCTTTTCTTTAACATCACTTAATGGCATGCCTGGCTCATAAATTGTGGTTAGCACTCTTTTCGTAGAAGCTTCTTGAATCACTTCAGGAATGATGAGCCAATTTAAGCCATGACGATGTGCCCACTGCCTAAATTCTATCTGGTTTTGAGCTTCTCTTTCATAATCGAGCTCGTACATGAGTTGGGTAGAAATTTCCTGCCAAATTTTTTCAAAGTCTAAATCCCCTAACATTTGAAAAATTAGACGCATGATGGCTTTTAAATTCTTTAAATCACTGGCTATAATTTTTGGCATGTTCGGGTACTGAATTTTAATAACCACATCCCGACCATCTTTGAGCTTTGCTCTATGGACTTGCCCAACCGAAGCAGAAGCAAGAGCTTTTTCTTCCACCGACTCAAAAATAGAATCTGCTTGTGGCAAATCTTCATAAAAAACTTGTTCCATTGCTTTAAAAGAAAGCGGAACAGCATCCTTTTGCAAGCTACGTAAAATTTTTGTAAATTCTTCGGGCAAAAGCCCTTCTTGTAGAGAAAGCATTTGCCCTACTTTCATTACGCCACCTTTTAAGCGGCCCATGGTTTCGGATAAAAGCTCACCGGCATAAGCCCATAACTCTTGTTGCCTTTTTTCTTTTTCACTTTCATCCGAAAAAGCAGAAGCCACTCTTTCTTTTAAAAAAGAAGTGCCCATTTTTGCGGCCATAGAACCCACTTTCCATAAGCGGCCTATGGTGGAAGATAAAATATCATCGTCTTTTTCCATAAAAATGCGTCTTTTGCAGCTTAGTTTACCTTTATAATTTTAAATTCAATACGACGGTTTAAAGCTCGATTTTTCGCAGATGTATTAGGAACTCGTGGCTTTTCTTCTCCAAAGCCAACAGCTTTTAATCTTACCCCTGAGATACCTTTTTTCATTAAGTACCGACGAACTGCTTCTGCCCTTTTTTGAGATAAAATTAAATTTTTCTTCTTCGATCCAATATCATCTGTATGACCCTGGATTTCTAATGCTAAATTATAATGAGTTTTTAAAAGTTTTGCGATTCTATCTAATGCTAATCTTGAATCCCGAGAAAGATAAGCACTGTTTGGCTTAAAAAAGATATTGTTGATAACAACAGAAACACCGGTTTCGATTTTTTTAAGGGGAATATCTAATTTTACTTCGCGGTACTTGCC
>RFJE01000387.1 GCA_003695005.1 Candidatus Hydrogenedentota bacterium
AACTTGTAATATAACAGATTTTGAAGCACTTACTGATATTACAGGCGGAGCAAGCAATAATGTCAATACTACAGGGATGTCTCAAGTTTTCATGTACTACCCTACTGAAATTGTTTATACGCAGGATGGAAATCTCAATTTCACGTATGACGGAAATAGCACAACCCTTGAAGTAAAAGATACTACCACTTGCGCTAAATTTACCGGATACTTTGAATATTTTTACGATAACACAACGCGTCAAATTACAGCCGTAGAGTGCACTACGAGTATGACAGTTACTTTCACTCCTGCTTTGACGTACGATTTTGGATTTGGTATGCCCATTTTACTTTGGGGCACAAGCAATGCAAACTACGACAAGAAATATGGTCTTAAAAATTCCTCGCCTGCTCTGAACGCTGGCCTTGTGGGCACAAGCAATGGTGGTAACTGTTCAAACTACATTGTCAAAACTCATACATGGGGCACAGGTTCTAGCCAGGCCGATTGTGATAGTAAATTCCCCAAGGCAAATTCCACGTACAACAGTGGTAATTGTGAAACAACTTACCTTTATCCCGCCACTGAAATTATGGATGATAACATTGGCAATGATAATGGCTTATGCGAAAGCAATGAAACTTGCTTGCACAACCCGAACATAGGTGCTTATGCCGGGCATAGTACGCTTTCTACGTATACGGGGTGCAGCATACCATCACCTCTTACGAATATTACGCTAAAAAAATATGATAGTAATGGGTATTAAGGGTTACACACAACCATCTTCTTGAATACTTATAAATAATGTTTTGTTAGTTGTGCTTTTAAGTAATCAAAAGCATGCTCCACGTCATCGGCAAAAAAAATAATGTCTTTATCTTCCGGAGAAATCATTCCCCAATCTACGAGTCGATCAAAATCAATAATTTCGCTCCAGTACTCTCTCCCAAACAATACGATGGGCATTTCTTTGTTTGACTTTTGTGTTTGCTCTAGGGTTAAAGCTTCAAAAAGCTCATCGAGTGTTCCAAACCCTCCCGGAAAAACAATTAATGCTTTTGCCAAATACATAAACCAAAATTTTCTCATAAAAAAGTAATGAAAATCAAAAGACAAAGAAGGGGTGATGTATTCATTTGGAATTTGCTCAAATGGTAGTTCAATATTTAAACCAATGGATAATCCCCTTGCTAGCGAAGCACCACGGTTCGCAGCTTCCATAATTCCGGGACCGCCTCCGGAAGTTACCACAAACCGTCTCGAGCCTTCCGGCAATGACTTTGACCATTTTGTCAAAAGATATGCTAGTTTTGTAGCTTGCTCATAATAGGTTTTTAGTTTTCTTTTTTTATGGAGTTTTTCATTTTCTGCCGAAGATAAATTTGTATAATCGACTTTGCGAAGTTCACGGTTTGTAATGCGAGGATGGGGAATGCGAGCAGAACCAAAAAAAACAATAATATCTTGGATATTATATTTTCGAAATGTTTTTAGAGGATATAAGTATTCAGCTAAAATGCGGAGCTCTCTAGCTGCAGCCGATTCCATAAAGTCCTTTTGTAGATACATAGGTTCTTGTCGTTCTGCTCTCGGCATAATCTATTATTTCGGCTATTTTATTGTAATGGCTAACAACTTTTTCGATTTGTTTCCATTTAAAAAGAATGGGGAAGGGGGGAGTCCGCCTCCCTCACCGCTTTCCAGTGAAAGGGGTGAGGGACAGGCTCTCGCTTCGGCCACGAAATCCCGAAATTGGAAACTCTTTCCATTAAGAGTCTGTGTATCGACTCTAGCACAGACGCTTGCAAACAGGAGATTCGCTCACAAACTCATAAAGTTACAATGGATTTTGTTATTTTTCTTATATGGAAGTTTACCGTCCTCCGTCCCGTCGGCCGCCAATTTCGGTCGTGGCCTCCGCTACCCCCCCGAAAGTTTTCCTGTAAAGCAGCCAACTTTTTTGTTAGCTCAAAACCGGTATTCGTTAAATTACGTCCCTCCATGGAATTTACCCGATTTTGCTTGGGATAAAAGACTTCTTCGAAACTATCCCTTGTATATTGTGGAAGGCAAAGGAGCTATGCGAGTTTTGTTAGGAGAAACCGAAAAAGAAATTCGCTTATTCAATGGAGATCCTGTTCGCCGGGATTATTTTTCGCCAGAAACTTTGTATTATGAACTTCCAGAAGCCAATGCAGAGTTTTTATTAAAACGGGGACGAATCATCCAAATTAAAGTACGACTAAAGAAACATTCTCTTCCAAATGTAGTGTGGAAAACTGCTTATGGTTTAGAACAGGAGAAATTGCAAGAACTCGTGAAAGGTATTCCACAATCACGCAAAACAGAGGTGCTAAAAAACTTAATTTTAAGTGCTTACAAGAATCCAGATTATATTTGGGTATCGCCAATTTTACATATTTATTCCCGCGGAATTGCCTTTAAGATTCGAGGTGGAAAAGTAGAAGAAATAACAGTGTTTCCTGCAACTCGGTGAAATTTCTTTTCATACTGAATCATTGTTCAATTTTGGTACTATGGAGTGGATTTCTCAAAATCGTGAGCTAATTGGTATTCTTTTAATGCCTTTTACTTATGGCTTTGTAGGCTGGCTTACAAACGTTGTTGCTCTAAAAATGACATTTTATCCTATCCGCTTTGTAGGGATTTGGGAGCCATATTTAGGGTGGCAGGGAATTGTACCCCGTAAGGGAAAGTATTTAGCCTTAAAATCGGTGAATATGGTAACTGAACGATTAATTAAGCTCGACGAGTTTTTTTCACGAGTAAAGCCCGAGAAACTAGAAGCAGAGTTTCAGCCTGTATTGGATAAAGAGCTTCCAGATATTGCTCATAAAATTATTGAGGAAATTCATCCGGATTTAAAAAACCATTTTACTGACAAAGATTTAGAAGAAATTTTAAAGCATGCACATGAAAAAACATCTCACACAGTTCGGGATATTGCAAAAACCTTGAATGAAAATGTGAGCGCTGTATTTAATTTTAAAAATTTTGTACTGAAACAGCTTACAGGTCCGAACATAAAACGTCTTGTGGATATTTTCCAAGAAGTGGGTCATAAAGAATTTAAGTTCATTGAAAAGTCGGGTTGGATTTTTGGGTCTTTATTAGGGATTGGGCAAGCGATTCTTTGGAATTTTTTTCCAATTTGGTGGACATTACCTTTGCAGGGTGTCATTGTAGGCTATTTAACGAATTGGATTGCCTTAAATATGATCTTCCGACCCTTATATCCCAGAAAATTTTTGTGGCTGACATACCAAGGTCTTTTTTTAAAAAGGCAGGAAGAAGTGTCTAAAGCTTATTGTTCTATGTTTGCCAATGACGTTTTAACTGCTAAAAACGTGCTTTCGGAAATTTTGTATCGTCGAGCAGCTAAAACTGTTTTTGAAGAAGTCTATCATGCGGTAGAAGAAACACTCACTCATAAAAATGACGAAGAAGCAAAAAAACTCTTACATGCAGAAAAAGCAATGGAAGTACAAAAGAAAATAGTGGAAGAAGTAACGAATCACTTAGCTTCGCAATCTTCGACGTTAGCAAAATATATGGAACGTGCTTTAAATGTAGAAAAAATGATGTATGAAAGAATGAAATCCCTTCCGCCAGAGGAGTTTGAGGAAATTTTACGAAGTGCCTTTAAAGAAGATGAGTATATTCTTATTTTAATTGGATCGGTTTTAGGAGCCTTAGTGGGTTTAGGGCAAGCACTTTATATGTTAGCAGTGGCTTAATGGGAGAAGTTCTCGATAGGTCTTTTTTTGAGCAGGATGTTTTAACGGTTGCGGAAAAACTTATCGGGGCCATTTTTTACTATGAAACATACTTAGATTTTTTTGTAGCGGAAATTTTAGAAACCGAAGCCTATCACGAAAAAGACGATCCTGCTTGCCATGCTTATCGAGGCAAAACAAAAAGAAATGAAGTGATGTTTGGCCCCCCCGGGCATTTATATGTGTATTTCACGTATGGCATGCACTATTGTATGAACATTGTCTGCGAGCCGGAAGGGGTCGCGGCTGCGGTTTTACTGCGGTCCATGCGTCCAATTTCAGGAATTGAAAGTATGCAGAAAAATCGGGGAGAAAAAATGAAGCTAAAAGACTTAATGCGTGGTCCGGCTCGCTTAACGCAAGCAATGGGTATTACCACAGGACAAAATGGAATGCCACTCGATCGAAATCGGAAAAAGCCCCGTGCTTGGATTGAACTTCCTACTTTACACTCTCATGCGGTGCAAAAAGCGACTCGCATTGGTATTTCTTCTGGGCAAGAGTTAAAATGGCGTTTTTTAGCAAAAGATAATCCATGGGTTTCTCGCAAAGGCTAACTTTTGTCTTTACAAAATGACATAGGTGTCATTTTGTAGGCCATGGCAAAAAATAAGAAAAAAGTATTAGTAACGGGAGGGCGGGGTTTTTCTGGATCTTATTTAGTGGATGAGCTCTTAAAAAAAGGAATATCCGTCATTGTACTTGATCGAGAACAGGCTTTTTCGCCCGATCGAGATCAGTGGATCCAGTCGACCGATTGTGTAACTCATCATGAAAATTTAGAAAAGGTAGCAATGGACTTATTAAATGAGAAAGATTTGCGTCATTTTTTTAAAGATCGTGGAAAAGAAATTGATGCCATTTTTCATACAGCCTCCTTATATGATTATAGTG
>RFJE01000005.1 GCA_003695005.1 Candidatus Hydrogenedentota bacterium
AATTCTAACTCACTTTGCGATTTTGTTACATTGCTGCTCCGTGTCTGTAGCAAAACTAGCCGAGCGGCTACGATTTTGGAGTCCCTCACCTTTTTTTGCGTTCGGCAGCTGCTATATCGTAGGTATTACATCTAATAAAGCGGGAAATAAAATCATACGTTCCCCTGATGCAAAAAATGGTGAGGGATGGGTGTCCCCCCTCCTGAATACAGGGAAAGATTTAGCGCTTACTACGCTTACATTTAGAGAAATCACTGTACAAATCATGCTGAACTACAAGTTTGACCGAGCGTGCGCAAAAAAAGTATATTGCTTTTGAGTTTTTATTTTCTTGCCGCGATTTTTATTTCTACATTTCATTTTGATATTCCACTTACCGAAAAAACACAAGTACACTCTCATACACACTCTAGCAAGTGCGGGCTAAATACATCTTTTTGTTTTGTAGTTCATTCTTTTTCTCAGCGGAAAGTTCTAGCAGCAACTTCTTTTCAGCTGCCCCAAGCTACCCAAAGCAAATTTTTTAAATTTAGTCTTTCTCAAACAAAGATTTCTATATTCATTAATTCAAAAGTAGCTCGAGCACCCCCCTTCTTTTCTTAAACTTACATAAAAAATCAAATTCAATCACAAGAAAAGGAGGGAGTATGAAAAAATTGATTTTAATTCTTTTGATTTTATTTCACGTAAGTGTTTATGCGCAAAATAACCAAACTAAGGATGATAGCTTTGCTGCAGAAATTGATTCGGAAATCCAACAAGCGGAAAAGAAAAAAGAGCAAACAACGAATGTGCAGGATTCATCGAATCGTCTCGACATGGCAGCTGTGGTAGATACCGTTGGCTTTTGGCAAGGAAATAAAGAAAGCACAGCGCTGAATCGATTTTTTGTCCGCGAAGCAGCGCTGGGCATTTTTAATGATATTGACCATTTAGCGCGCGGTACATTACGGCTAAATTTAGAAACGGAAGATGGTATCCAATATGAACCTGGAGTGGAAGAAGCTTACTTTGAGTTTCTTACCCTGCCTTATGGCCTGTACGCAAAAGTGGGTAAGTTTTTGGTCGATGCAGGTCGCTTAAATACATTTCATCGGCATGCATGGAACTTTGATTCATCGCCCCTTGTGTATGAAACTTTTTTTGGTGAAGGCATTAATGAAGCAGGGGCAGAAGTGTCCATTTTAATGCCATGGTCTTTTTATCAAGAGCTACGAATCGGCATCTTTAATGGCGACTCTATTGGGAGTGATGCTCCAAGCTTAAAAAAGTCTATGCCCATGATGACTGCTCGCTTAAAGCATTTTTTTCCATTAGGGCAGCGTTGGGGGACCCAATTTGGTTTTAGTTTTATTCGCTATGCACCGGATCAGGATAAACGAAATTACAATTTATACTATGGTGCAGATGCCATGCTTAAGTGGAAAAAAAATAGCTTACGTAGCTTTTCGGTTACGAGTGAAGTCTGGATGAAGCAAGCTTATCGAAATCATGTTTTAAAGAAAAAAAACATTGGTGGCTATCTTGCGCTTAATTGGCAGTTTTTACAAACCTGGACAGTGTCTGTACGACAGGATGTTGTGAATTCGTTTCGTTTAAAAACAGCAGACTATGAAACAGGACTTTGGCTAAAATGGCAACCATCTGGTTTCGCCTATTATCGGATTGGGGCAACTCGCCATAAGCCATACCAAAGTTTAGAAGAATATACCATTCGTACGCAAGCAGACTTTGTAGTAGGATATCATCCTGCTCATAAATACTAATTACCTTTAAAGGAGATGATTATGATTCGCAAGAAAATCGCAACTATTTTTATAAGTTTCACCTTTCCGTTGGCAACATTGTGGGGATTACCACTTCGGGTTGTTACCACATCGACAGATTTAGCATCCATTGCTCAAATTGTAGGGGGTGATAGGGTGCATGCAGAAAGTCTTACCCCGCCCGATACCGATTTACATTATGTGCAAGCTCGGCCGGATTACATTCTAAAAGTATCCCGAGCCGATGTCTTTATTGAAATTGGCTTAGACTTAGAAATTGCTTGGGCGCCGGCTATTTTACGGCAGTCCCGCAATGCAAAGGTTTCTAAGGGATCAAAAGGATTTTGTGATGCTTCCACAGGAATCCGAATATTAGAAAAACCAACGGGAAAAGTAACCCGTCGGATGGGAGATATTCACATTTATGGGAATCCACATTACTGGACAGACCCTGTCAATGGCATCATTATGGCAGGTACCATTCGAGATTGTTTAACAAGGGTTGATCCTGCGGGAAAAAGCGTGTACCAAAAAAATTACAACCAATTAAAAAATCAGCTAAAACAAATTACCATTGAATACTTAAAAAAATTAAAACCTTTTTTTGGTACACAAGTGGTTGCCTATCACAATGAGTTTGTTTATTTCACAAAGCGGTTTCGCCTAAACATTGCGGATTACATCGAAGAAAAACCCGGCGTTCCCCCTGGACCGGGCAGAATCCGTAAAATCTCGGAGTTTATCCGCAAAAACCACATTCGAGTGATCCTGGCAACGCCGTGGTCGAATTTAGTGTATTGTCGAAAAGTCGCAAACAATACAGGAGCAAAGCTTTTAATCTTGCCAATTGAAACGCGAAGCGATTACCCTACAATGCTACGGACTGTTTTGGAGGAATTATGGAAAGCTCTCAAGTCTTAACATTCCAAGATGCGGAAATAGGGTATTCTGCAAAAAGCATTTTTACCCATGTAAATTTATCGTTTCCACAAAATATATTTTGTAGAATCCATGGGCCAAACGGGTCGGGCAAAACTACCATAGCACGAACTATGCTAGGCTTACTTCGCTTGCGCAAAGGAATTATGAAAGTCTATGCTCAAAAAAGAGCGTATGTTCCACAGCAAAACAAGCTCGACCGACAATTTCCGATGCGTCTTGCAGAGTTAGTGGAAACGGGATTTTCTTTTTCATTCCGGCAAACTTTTTCCAAGCACCAAAGAAAACACAGACAGGAAAAAGTGCTGGCTTATTTAGAAAAATCTGGGTTAGCAGGAAAACAAGATTTACTCTTAAAAGAGGCTAGCGGAGGACAATTACAGCGTGCGCTTATTGCGCGCGCTTTAATTGCTAATCCCGATTTTCTTGTTCTCGATGAGCCTTTTTCCAATTTAGATAAAACTGGCAAAATAGAAATTTGGGATTGGTTACTGGCCCTGCACAAAGAAAAGCAAATTAGCATTTTTATTATCGACCACCATGAAACAGGAGATCTAGCAGGCTACACACATGAACTCGTAACGGATTTTGGTAGTGTTCAGCTATTGCCTATCAAAAGGAGGAAAAAATGAGCTTGATGGAAAAAGAAATGTTTTATTGGAGTCGCTATCTTCCAACTATTTTATACTCATTAGCGTATATGATGCTGATTGCTTATAGTGGAATTTGGATTATCTTAAAACGGGAGAGTTTATTTGGCCTTGTGCTAACATCCTTTGCTCGGGTTGCTTTTGTCATTGGCTTTGGCTTAAATGAAATTTTGTTTGAAGTGCAAAAGACCAGTAATTTCGCAAAGCTTGATATTTTCTTTTTCCCTATCACTCTACTTTTTGTTTTTCTTACCGTCATGGCCTTGCGTACTTTAAAAGAAGCTGATAAAAGTGCAGAAACTTTTTTAGCCATTTTATTAGTGACTGCCACCGCCTTAATTCCCTTGCTGCACAAAGTGTTTCACCATACGGATGTAGCAGCAAGCCATACTTTTTTTAGTGATCTTTTATACACCGATCCAAAACTTTTGCAGTATTATTTTTGGCCTTCAGTACTAATGGCAGTCGGCATGCTTTTTTTCTACCGACCTTTTAAGTTGATTATTTTTGATGCCGACCAAGCATACTTGTCCGGTCTTGCTACAAAACAGCTAGAATTCCTTTTTTATTTTTTTGTCGGCATCGTGACGGCCATTTGCGTGCGTATTATGGGAATTTATTTAGCCATGGCTGCCATGTTAATCCCTGCTTATTTTGCCATTACAGTAAGTCGTACCTTAAAAGGGGTGTTAATATTTTGCTTCTTGTTAGTTTTTATAAGTTTGCTTTTAGGATTTAGTTTTGCTTTTTACGCTGATACCTTGCCAACAGAACCCGTTTTAATTTTAAGCTTTTTATTTTGTGGGGCTGTTGTGTATGTGGTCAGCTTAATGAAAAGGGTGGGATAGAAGGCCTTGGTGTAGTAGTAATAAGCTCACATATAGCTCATCATGGAGTTTTGTGTAATATATAATAGCCAAATCCTTGCGTTGATGAATCCCATAACATTCTTTTTGCGAATTAGCGATTATTCCTTCGTTCTGCTTTGCGTAACGCAGAAAGATAATTATCATCTTGCGGGTTCAGGTCCACAGCTTTTTTTAGGTAATGGATGGCATCTTCGTACTTTTGCATTTTTAAAAGAGACATACCAGCTAAATAATTAGCTTGGGCGCTATTGCGGTTTAAATTTAAGGCATCTTGTGCTATATCGAAAGCTTTGCTATATTCTTTTTGATTATAATAAGCGCTTGCTAACATCAAGGCTGCTTCAAAATGATTTTGTCCGGTATTATGGAATTTTGATAAATACCGAATCGCTTCGGGATAATTTTCCTGTAAGTACCAGGCTTTGCCAAAGTATAAATCGAGAGTAGGATCTTCAAAACCACTATCTTTTAAATTTTGCAATACTTGTAAGGCTTCGCTTGTTTGTTTCCATGATAGATAATCTAAAACTAAGTCTTTTTTTTCCATGTAATCTTTCCACTTTGGATCTCGTTCTAAGACAAAAAAGGTCAGGTCATCTTGGTTTTTGCTTTCTCCTTTAAATTTCTGAAAATTTTCCAACACAGCTTCTTGGATTTCTTGTGGGGATTTATCCGCATTCGATAAGATAATTTCTTCTATCCTTTCCATACCAAATTCTTCCCCGTCTTCATTTTTATGCTCTATAATCCCGTCTGTCATCAGGATGATTTTATCTCCATATTCGAGCTTGTCTGTTTTAAATTCATATTTCATATCTTTTTCGCGGATAGCTCCAATAAACAAACCATCTGTATCCCATTTCTCTATGCTATGAGTTGCCGCTCTATAAACTAGCGCATTGCAATGAGAAGCATTTGCATAGTGAACGGTTCCATCTTTTTCTAGTCGAATTAAAAAGGCTGTTAAGTACTCGGGGCCTGGTACATTATCACAGAGTTCGCGGTTTACGTGGTAAAAAATTTCATCTAAGCGAGTATTGCGCCGACATTGTTCCTGAAAAGTAATTTTGGCCATTGTAGTTACAAGAGCAGCCGGAATTCCATGCCCCATAACATCGGCAACTAATACTCCAAGAGAATCTCCAGGCATAGGTATTAAATCAAAAAAATCTCCAGATACTTTTTCCATAGGTTGCCACCAGGAAGAAAAACGATAC
>RFJE01000388.1 GCA_003695005.1 Candidatus Hydrogenedentota bacterium
GAATTAGATTTAGATAGAACATCGGGTTGTATTCGATCGGTAGAAAATGCTTACTCGAAAGACGGAGGTCTATGTGTGCTTTATGGGAATATTGCAAAAGATGGTTGTATTGTAAAAACAGCCGGTGTCGATGAAAGCATTTGGAAATTTTCGGGAAAGGCAAGAGTGTATCATTCACAAGATTCTGCGGTAAAAGCTATTTTATCCAATGAAATTCATCCCGGAGATGTGGTTGTAATTCGTTACGAAGGCCCTAAAGGAGGACCGGGCATGCAAGAAATGTTGTATCCAACTTCTTACTTAAAAGCAAAAGGATTAGGAGCGAAGTGTGCTTTAATTACAGATGGTCGTTTTAGTGGGGGCACTTCTGGATTATCCATAGGTCATGTTTCTCCCGAGGCTGCCGAGGGAGGCGAGATAGCTCTTATCCAAGAAGGCGATGTCATTGAAATTGATATCCCGAATCGAAGTATCCATTTAAAAATTTCGGATGAAGAATTAGAAAAACGACGAGAGGAAGAACTTAAAAAAGGGAAGGATGCGTTTACCCCCGGGCCTCGCAAGAGGCAAGTGTCGACAGCCTTAAAAGCATATAGCTTAATGGTATCTAGTGCAGCATCCGGAGCAGTTCGCGATTTAAGTTTAGTGCAGTCTGTTAAACGAACTTCCTAATGTCTAAAATTGCTCTTATTACAGGAGGGGCAAAAAGAATTGGAAAACATTTAGCCATTGCGTATGCCAAGCAAGGTTATGATATTGCGCTGCATGTTGGCAAGTCAGATGGTAGCAGTACAGTGAAGGAAATTGAAAAACTTGGACAACGTGCAAAAATTTTTCCTGCGAATTTGCAAAACAGTAAAGAAGTCGAAAACCTTTTAACCACTGTGATAGAAAGCTTTGGCACACCCGAAGTTCTTATAAATTCTGCCGCTGTTTTTGATCGAGGTATCATCCAACAAACTAATGCCGATCTTTTGGTAAAAGAATTCTCTATTAATTTTTTCGCACCTTTCTTGCTATCCCGTGATTTTTATCAGTATTGCAAACGAGGCCATATCTTAAATTTTTTAGACACTTCCATCCAAACGATTCGTACAAAATACAGTGCTTATTTATTAAGTAAAAAGGCATTAGCAGAATTTACAAAAATGGCGGCTTATGAGTTCGCCCCTCACATTCGAGTAAATGCAATATCACCCGGTCCTATTTTACCCCCGGCGGATAAAGACGAGAGTTATTTTAAAAAAGTAGGGAAAACAACTTTATTGCAAAGGACCGGCAATCCTGATCATATTGTACAAGCGGCTCTTTTTTTACAAAATCATGACTATATTACAGGTCAAATTTTACATGTAGATGGAGGAGGCTATGCGCTTTAAAATTGATCATTTGTTGTTACGCACGATCATTGGTTTTCAGGATTGGGAACGAAAAAAAAAGCAAGATGTATTTATTACAATGGAATACGAAGTAGCGGATGAGACAGCTAGCCTTACAGATAATGTAGAAGATAGTGTTGACTATAAAAAAATCACGAAGCAGGTGATTGCTCTTGTTGAAAATAGCGAATATTTTTTAATTGAAAAGCTAGCTCAAGAGATATTAAATTTGCTGTGGGGATATTCTAAAATTCAAGAAGCGAAAGTGACCATTGAAAAACCCGGCGCATTGCGATTTGCTAAAACAGTGAGTGTAAGCCTTGAAAGAAAAAGATAACACATATATTGTAGCTTATGGATCGAATATTGATCCGGAAAAAAATGTCGATTTAGCCATTCATCACTTAAAAAAAATATTTGGATCGCTTGTAGAAAGCACAAGGTTAAGAACAAAAGCCGTGGGAATGGATGCACCTGATTTTATAAACGGCGCAATAAAATTTCAAACGTCCCTACCAGAGCTAGAAGTTAAGAAAAAGCTTTTAGCCATTGAATCTTCTTTAGGAAGAATGCGCACGCTAAATAAAAATGCACCACGTACCATTGATTTAGATATCATTGTTGTCAATGGAGAGATTGTTCATCCGGATTATGAAAGATATGATTTTGTTAAGAAGTGTGTGGATGAGTTAACCTCACTTCAAGATTGACAGCTTTACTCGCCGATAATATACTGTAAAAAATGTCGTATCGGGCAAAACGGCTTCTTGTTTTATGGACTGTTCGCATTACTCTTTGGACAGCCATTTCATTTTTATATATCCACTTGGCGCATAGAAAAGCATTGCCGGCAGTTTTTGAGTATTACACGGGCGATTTTGTAAGAAAGCATACAGCAACTTTTTATCGATCCATGCTAGGCCGAGAGTCAGAATCTCTAGTACTACCAAAAGATCGAAAAAAGGGGCGATGGTTTTGGAATACTTTAGATTTTTTAACTCGAGAGCCGCAATACTTAGAAGTGAGCCAAAAAGCAAATTATTTGCAAAAGCTTGTAGAACAATTGCCAGAAACTTACAAAGCAGATCTAGAGAGTCTAGCGAATTCACCCCCTATTTTGCAATTTATAAAAAAACCAAAAAGTCGATTTGCACAAGTGTATCAATATGAAATTATACGTTTAGTCGAAGCTAATCCAGTAATTGATAGCTTTGCTATTTTAGATTCGGCTGGAAAGGTATTGTTTTCAAAAGGACAAGATTTATCTTTATCAAATTTTCCGAAAAAATCTGTGTTGAGTTCATCTGGATTTAAACTACCTATCGAGGACGAGGGCTCACTTGGTTTTTTTGTAGGAAGTTGGAACTTTTTTAAAGCTCCTGAAATCCAAAG
Organism: Candidatus Hydrogenedentota bacterium; assembly: GCA_003695005.1. Classification (GTDB taxonomy): domain Bacteria; phylum Spirochaetota; class Leptospiria; order Turneriellales; family J094; genus J094. The sequence continues at coordinate 2,772 of RFJE01000388.1, forward strand.
CACCTTAGAAAGAAGCCAAAGTTTTGTATTAGATAAGGACTTTCATATAGTAGAAGGCAACGTCCCGAAAGACTTAAATCAACTTGTCCATGGAAATGTTTACGACGGGCCTTTAGAAGGACATCGTTTAGGATTTCGTTTTACATCTTTAGCGCTGTCGAATCACTGGATTGTTTTTTATTGGGCAAGAGAAAGCATTTTCTTTTACATATATAGGCTATTGTTAGGCATTTTTCTTTTGGCTGTTCTGGTGGCGTTCTTGTATTATGCTAAAAAAACTTGGTATTGGATTCAGGATAAAAAAAGAAAAATTCAGCCTCGATGGACGAAGCAAGCTCTTCAGCAAGCTTTAGAGTTAGAAAAAGAAACCCTAACAGTTTTAGAAGAAAATACAGCGCTTTCTTTAAAGCAAAGAGAGAATTTAACGAGTACTTTAAATGCGCTTCGTCACACATTAGAGAAGGTAGTACAATTTCAGATTCCTGCACCTAAAAGAGAAGAGAACCAAGAGAAAGGCGAAACTGTAGAAGAAAGTACGGAAGCAGAGGATGATTTACCTCTGCCAACAGAGAGTGAGCCTTTATCTACAGTAGAAACGTTCGATGAAGAAGTAAGAGAAGAAAGCTTGCCTCAAGAAGCCCCTATACCCGAATTACCCGATCCAGAAGTTATTGAAAATGACAGTGGACAAATCACCATCATAGATGAATTTACAGGAGAAAGGAGAATCTTTCCAGAAGAAAGTGATAATTCACAAGAAAAACAGAAAGTAAATCCATCTGATACTTACGTAGAGTCAGAAAATACGCAAAAAGATCAAGAGGATACGCTTAGAAAAGCAGATGAAAGCGAACAAACCATTAACGTAACAAAGGGAAGAAGTACAGAAGCACAAAATGAAAAAGATAAATCGGGGGTTCAAAAAGCTCAAAAAGACATTGACAATTTATCCATTTCTAAAGATAGTGAGGTTGATTTTGTCTTTATGAGTCATCCTGAGGAAGTTTACTTAGAAGAAGATATCCACAGAAACACATTAATTTTACTTCATTCACCTCCCACAGAGATTGATTTAAGTTTACAGGGGCTTAAGTTCCCCGGCTTTCGTGAAGAAGATAAAAAAGAAGTCTCTAAAAAGAAAGAAGTCGGGAAGGAAAAAGTAGAAAAGCCATTATTTGTTGAGGACGAAGAAGAGTTAATCGACAGTTTACCGGATGGGGACAGTTCTTCCATGGAAGGTTCTTCGAAGGAAGAAGATACCGATCAGCAAAACCAAATTGACCAAGAGAATCATGTAGAACAGGAAGATAGAACGGAAAGCCACGAAGGGGACGAGGAGCCTTTAGAAGATGACATTCCCCCTCCTGAAATAGAGCTTCCCGGGGGGGATGAAAAAAACAACCAGATACAAGATGCAGAAATTTCCGAAGATCAGTTTGAAGTAGCAAGCAAAAAACAGTTTGACGAAGCACAAACTTCTTCGTCTAATGAAGTGTGGGTGCAAGACGAAGATATTCCGTTATCAGAAATTCCTTCGGCAGAAGAAGAAATCGAGGAAGTAGTCAGAGAAGAAAAAGTAAAGCGCGAAGAAGTAGAACTTTTAGCATGAAGTTTTTTCGGTTTTTAGCGCTTGTTTTTTTGATTGTCTTTACTAACCCATCCCTTTTTGCTGGATCTTACTCCATTACTCCTTCGACATACTTAGATTTAGGGCTTACTTACCAGAACACAGATAAGCTGCAAAAGGATGATGGTTTTTATTATATAGGTTCGGGAAAAACTTCTTTGATTATTTCCGGCTTACGAATAGCAAATGGCAATGTCTGGACTACGTTTAAGATAAATTTACGATCTACAGGTGGGGCGGTGGATATAGAAATTCGCGATAATGCAGGTGTGTCTTTCTATAAAAAGAATTCTATTAGCTCTTCTTCGGAAATCGATTTATCAGGATACACAGCTGCAAAGTCGGGAGAACCCATCGTTGTTGTGATTGTATTTTATCCAAATGTTAAAGTAGATTTAATTGAAATTCGCTATTCGGGTAGGTCGCTTTATGCCTATCCCTCTCCTTATTTTGCTTCTGCGGGGAAGCTTACCATTGTATATGATTTGCCAAATGCTTCCTATGTTACCCTAAAAGTATATGATGGACGGGGTAAGCTCGTAAAAACCATTGCCGAAAATCGATATACAGCTGCCAAAAGCTCACCAAAAGAAAATCCGGATACATGGGATGGTAAAACTGATTCGGGTCAACGTGTTGCTTCCGGCCTTTACTTCCTTCGCCTATTTGTTCGAGAAATCAATGCTACCACGGAAGCAAAATCGGATTACGAAGCTGTTTTCCGCTTAGTTGTGTTTAAGTAAATCATGAAGAATATTTTATTTATCATAACTTTCCTTTCTTTTAGCTTAATTACAAATCGGATCTTTGCGAATCGAGCTGGTACTGGACCTACGGATAAGCTAGAAGAAAATGCATCAGTTTCTTATCTTAGCTCGGGAAAAACAGGTCGATATGATGAAATTGGAACCATGTTTATTTCTCCTGCGGCGTTATCGAGTGCAATCCGTGGCCGGACATGGTCATTTGGCTTTCAATCGGCACCTGCCGATTTTGCTAGTAATTTCTTTTTTTTAGGATATGCCTGGCCTACAGAAAAGCATACATTTTTTATGGGGATAGCTCTGCTAAATACATCTGGCTTAGAAAAATACAATGCTGCTGGAGAGTTCGAAAGCGAGTTTAGTACAAATGAAGTGTTAGTGGGCTTTTCTCATGCCACGCAAATTTTACCAAATTTGCGGATAGGAGAAACCCTTAAAATTTTTTATTTAGGATATAATGTGGCACAAGCAACTATCGTGTCGGCAGATGCTCATTTATTTTGGAATCCATTTTCTTTTTTCCAGCTTTCTTTTTCTCTGACCAATTTATTTTCGACGCCGTATAATTTAGCAAACACACAAGAGTTCTTACCGGTGCACTTAAAACTAACCCCTGGAATTGTTTTATTAAAGAATAAAATGATTCTTTATTACACATTCGACTCTTTGCTTCCCCTTTATGCCGATGTTGCTGATCCAATCGAACATCGAGTGGGAGTCGAAACTTTTATATGGAAGAATTATTTGCGAGTTTCTTTTGGGTATGATGGTGAAAATTTTACCTCGGGTATAGCAAGTACCATTTCGCAGTACAATCTTCATTTTGGGTATTTGCCAACTTCTGTGGAAGATCGTTTTGGGCTTTCCCTCACGTTTAACTTAGATGCCATAGGTGGTGGTCCCTTTGGAAGGCCAAAGCATCTTCCTCGAACCGATTTAGAAGAAGAATTGCTTACTTTTTACAAAGGACTAGAAGCTTATAATTCTGGAAAGTATAAGGAAGCTTACGATGATTTTGATAAAGTCTTGCAAGAAAATCCAGATCACAAATTAGCAAAGGAATATAGAGAACGTGCTCTTTTGCATTTACGAACTTCAAAATGGCTCGATGATGAGCAACGTCGTTTAATTAAATTGCATAAAGATTTAGCTAAAGAGTATGAAGAAAAAGAAAATTATGGTGAGGCTATTTCGGAATGGCGCATGGTTTTAAAATTAGATCCAACCGATAGCGAAGCACAGCCAAATATTGATCGGATTAAGAAGTTAGTGGATAAAAAAGTAAAAGCATTGCATGCAAAAGGTTTAAAGTTTTATGCTGCTAACGATAAACTAAATGCTATCAATGCTTTTTCCGAAGCTCTTAAGCTCAATCCGGAGTATGAGCCTTCGAAAAAGTGGCTCGTAAAAATTAAACAAGAACTTACTTTAGCCGAACGAGCCGAAAGAGAAAGGATTGAACGTTTACAAAAAGCCGAAGTCTATTACAACCGCGGTTTAAGTTATTATGGCAACAAGTCTTTTGAAGAAGCCATTCAACAATTTGAGCTAGCGTTAAAGTTTAATCCCGATCATGAAAATGCAAAGAGATACTTAAAGCTAGCCAAAGAAGAACTAGAAGCAGAGCGAAAAGGCTTGCGTGGTAAAGAAGCCTCTTATGTGCTTTACCAAAAGGGCTTAAAGAATTATCGAGATGGTCAATATTTCCGAGCGATGCAAGATTTTAGAAATGCAATTCGCGCTTATGAAAAAAATCAAAAAGCTAAAAATATGCTTAAAAAAGCACGCAAAAAATTAAATGCGCAAACCGCCCCTCTTTTAGCAGCA
>RFJE01000389.1 GCA_003695005.1 Candidatus Hydrogenedentota bacterium
ATTTTAAGTTTGATGCAAGAGCACGGAAATATTGTTGCCATGACAGGCGACGGTGTAAATGATGCATTGGCAATTCATAAAGCCAATGTAGGAATTGCTATGGGAATACGCGGAACAGAAGTAACAAAACAAGCCGCCGATATGATACTGTTGGATGATAATTATGCAACAATCATCAATGCTATTCGAGAAGGAAGAACAGTATTTATCAATATCCGAAAATTTATCGATTATCTGCTTACCTGTAATATTGCCGAAGTATTATTAGTGTTGTTACTGACATTTTTTGTCAATCTTTCAGAACCTGTATTACTGCCCATTCATTTATTGTGGTTGAATTTATTAACCGATGGTTTGGTGGCGCTTGCTCTTGGTACAGATCCACCGCTAAAAGATATTATGAATTTGCCGCCGCGCAAAACCAATACACCGGTTATTGATAAAAAATTGTTTTGGATGATTGGCGGCATTGGGGTTAAAAAAACAGTTGTTATTATTGGTGCATTTTTACTTGCTTTACCATTTGGAATGGAAACTGCTCGCACTGTGCTGGTTACTTCAATTGTGTTGTTTGAGTTTGTGCGTATTGCAGCCATACGTTACGAATATCATGAGCCGTTAAACAGTAATCCGCTGTTAACTCAAGCGCTTGTGTTATCGGTAATTTTACAACTATTGGTTTTATATACTCCGGTGAATAAGTTTTTTCACCTTTCATCTTTGGGCTTATACCCTTGGGTAATTTTAGCAGGAGGAGTTGTGCTGGGGTATGTGTTGGCAATTCTAATAACCAAAGCCATTAACAATAAATATAAAGAAATATGGTAAAAAAGAAAGATTTAAACATTAGATTTTTGGGAGCGGCAGGAACGGTAACCGGTTCTAAAACATTGCTTTCTTCAGAAAATAAGCATGTGCTGATAGATTGCGGAATGTTCCAAGGATTAAAGCCTTTAAGAGAGCTAAATTGGGCTAAATTTCCTTTTCCGCCACATAAAATCAACGAAATAATCATAACTCATGCGCATTTGGACCATGTAGGATATTTGCCCGTATTGGTAAAACACGGATTCTCAGGACCTATTCATTGTACGTTTCCAACAAAAGACCTTACTGAAATAATCTTGATGGACAGTGCCAAAATACAGGAAGAAGATGCCGAAAGAGCCAATAAATTTCATTATGCCAAGCATCGCCCTGCTAAACCTTTATATTCTTGCGAAGATGTAAAGAAAGTATTGCCTTTACTGGTTCCGCACGAGTTAAACGAATGGGTAATTGTCAATAATTTTATCAAATTTAGATACAGAAATGCAGGACATATTCTAGGGTCTGCCACGGTTGACGTACAATTTGACCATAGGCGTTTGGTCTTTTCCGGAGATTTAGGTAGAAAAAAATCGCTTTTATTAGACCCTCCAACCTATTATCATCATGCAGATTATGTAGTGGTAGAGTCAACTTACGGAAACAGAAAACATCCGAAAACAAACCCTTTCCTTTTTTTCAAAAGAGAAATTAACGAAACCATCAGACGAAAAGGAATAGTACTCATCCCTTCTTTTGCCTTGGAACGAACTCAAGAAATTTTACATATTCTTGCCCTTCTGAGAGAAAATAAAGAAATTCCGCATGTGCCTGTTTATTTAGACAGTCCTATGGGAATAGATGTAACAGATGTGTTTAAAAAATATCCCGAGTGGCACCATTTAAGTAACAACGATATTGCTCGAATACATAATAATGTGAAAATGATAGAAAAACCGTCCGATTCTGAAAAAATTATCAATGACGACGAGCCTAAGATAGTCATAGCAGGAAGCGGGATGATAGAAGGCGGTCGGATTTTGGCTTATTTGAAAAAATACATAACCGATTCCAAATCCAAGCTTATTCTTGTAGGATTTCAAGCCGAAGGTACACGAGGGAGGGCTTTGTTGGAACATGCCCGTGAAATAAAATTTTACGGTGAATATTACCCTGTAAAAATCAAAGTAAGGCATATTAATTCCATGTCGGCACATGCCGATTACACGGAAATTATGAATTGGCTCAAACATCTTAAAAAACCTCCGAAAACAGTGTTTATCAACCACGGAGAGCTTCCTGCTGCACATGCTTTGAGAGTCCGCATAGAAACAAAACTCGGATGGAACACCCAAGTTCCTTTGATGAATTCTTCTTTTTTGGTAGATTAAAAATAAATCATTAATTTTGCTGGTAAAACATAAGGTTTATTTAGTTGTGTATGTGGCAACAATCCGCTTTTTAGGCTTTAACTTCGCATTCTATGGAAGTTGGAAATCAAATAAATATTTTGATTTTTTTAAAGATCTGTAAGCAAACAAATATGTTAATTAAACATATTACCATGAAAAAGCTTTTACTTGTTTTAGGGCTTGCGGGAATAGTTTCTGCAGCCACTTCTCAAGTGGTAATGGTACAAGATATTAATCCTGGAGCAGGAGATTCATATCCCGGTAACTTAACTGTATTTGGAAATGATTTGCTTTTTGCAGCCAATGATGGAACTAATGGAAGTGAATTATGGAAATATGACGGAAATACAAGTGCTGTGTCTATGATACAGGATATCAATCCTGGAACAGGAAGTTCATATCCTGCTAATCTAATTGCATTGGGAAGTGATTTGTTTTTTACAGCAGATGATGGAGTTTATGGAACCGAATTATGGAAATATGATGGGAACACAGGCGTGGTGTCTATAGTACAAGATATCAATCCTTCAGGACATTCTTTTCCTCAAGAACTCACTGTAATGGGAAGCAATTTGTTTTTTACAGCTGATGATGGAACCAATGGAAGAGAATTGTGGAAGTATGATGGAGCCTCTGGTACTGTATCCATGGTGCAAGATATCAATCCTGGAGCAGGCAGTTCTTATCCCACTGAACCGACTGTACTGGGAAATAATTTGTTTTTTACGGCTAACGATGGAAGCAATGGAACCGAATTATGGAAATATGATGCAAACACTAGCATTGTATCTATAGTGCAAGATATCAATTCAGGAACCGGAAGCTCTTCTCCTACTAACTTAATTGTATTTGGAAATGATTTGCTTTTTGCGGCCGATGATGGAGTCAATGGAAAAGAATTATGGAAGTATGACGGAAATACAGGTGTGGTGTCTATAGTACAAGATATCAATCCTTCAGGACATTCTTATCCTAAAGAACTTACTGTAATGGGAAGCGATTTGTTTTTTACAGCCGATAATGGAATCAACGGAGAAGAATTATGGAAATATGACGGAACCACAGGTGTTGTGTCTATGATACAAGATATCAATCCTTCAGGATATTCCTCTCCTCAGAAACTCACCGTAATGGGAAGCAATTTGTTTTTTACAGCTGATGATGGAAGCAATGGAAGGGAATTGTGGAAGTATGATGGAGTCTCAGGTACTGTGTCCATGGTGCAAGATATCAATCCTGGAACAGGCAGTTCTTATCCCGGGAAACCAACTATACTGGGAAGCAATTTATTTTTTCAAGCCAACGACGGAAGCAATGGAACCGAATTATGGAAGTATGATGGAGTTTCAGATACTGTATTCATGATGCAAGATATCAATCCTGGATCGTGGAGTTCATCTCCTTATCAGCTAACTGCATTAGGGAATGATTTGTTCTTTGTAGCCGATAACGGAGTTAATGGAGCGGAATTATGGAAATATTCTTGTAGTCTTACAAGCTCAACTCAAAACATTGTAGCTTGTGACAGCTACACCTGGAGCGCCAATAACCAAACCTACAACACTTCCGGCACATACACGGCTTTGCTTACCAACGCTGCGGGATGTGATAGTTTGGTAACATTAAATCTTACAATCACTAATTCATCCACAGGCACAGAAAACCAAACCGCTTGCGACAGCTATACATGGAGTGCTACAGGACAAACCTATAACATCTCTGGCACCTACACCGCTCTGCTTACTAACGCCGAAGGGTGCGACAGCTTGGTTACGCTAAACCTAACCGTTATCAACTCCTCTACGGGAACTCAAAACATCTCCGCTTGCAACAGCTACACATGGAGTGCTACAGGACAAACCTATAACATCTCCAGCACATACACGGCTTTGCTTACCAACGCTGCGGGATGCGACAGTTTGGTAACATTAAACCTTACAATTACTAATTCATCCACAGGCACAGAAAACCAAGTTGCATGTAACAGTTACACTTGGAGTGCCAATAACCAAACCTATAACACATCCGGTACTTATACGGCTTTGCTTACCAATGCTGTGGGATGCGATAGTTTGGTAACATTAAACTTAACTGTAACGGTATTAGCCGGAGATGTAAACAATGATTGTATAATTAACAATGGAGAAATTGCAGGAGACGCTAATGGAGACGGTATTATAGGTACAGGTGAGATTGCCGGAGATACTAATGGCGATGGCACTATCGGCACAGGTGAAGTAACTGGCGATATCAATGGTAACGGTACTATTGACGGTAACGAAATAGAAGGTGATGCCAACGGTAACGGCGTATTAGACCCCGAAGAGCAAACTACCTACATTCAACCGTTGAACAATGAATTGAACGCTATGGTTTATCCTAACCCTGTTACTAACCAATTGACCATAGAGTTTGCCAATGCAAACGAGATACAGACTGTTACTATATCAAGTATTGACGGTAAGGTGGTTTACAGAGAGAAATTGAAAGGACAATCTGTAATTACGATTGATACCGACAATTGGAGCAAAGGAGTTTATACAATTACCATTCAAAACAACCAAACTTCACGCTCTATAAAACTTATTAAACAATAACCAATCACAAACTGTTTTCAGAAAGCCGCTTCCGGTTGGAAGCGGCTTTTTTTATTGAGTCGATTGTGAATTCGTCTATAAGTTTTAAAACAAAAACGTACATTGAACTTAGATAAAATAAATACTATTACATTTAAGTTTTGAGGTTGTCTTAAAAAATCACTCAAAATGATTTTATC
>RFJE01000390.1 GCA_003695005.1 Candidatus Hydrogenedentota bacterium
CAACTGGTATTTCTTATCATCCTGTCAAGCGTGCAACGATACGACGTTTTGCCGTATCAGCAATTCTCGGTGAAGGGGAAAAAGGCCTGCTCGGCGCAACTTAAGCCCCCTCACTAAATTGAAAATTTGGTGAGGGGGAGGACTGTTTGAGCACGAGCAGGTCTTTTTTCCCTATTTTTCCCTCACCTTTTTCGTAGAAAAAGGTGAGGGACAGCGATTCTCGGCTTTTCGACGTATTGCTGAATTTCCAGTTTATTTTGAGCCTTAGTAGGACATGGATGTTCTGTACATGCCTCATTCCAGGATTTCTAACTGATTTCCTTTTAATAATTTTGATAAGAAAAATTTCTTTCATAACGCCAGTCTGCATGAATCCACGTTCCTGTTGCGGCATACGACTCAATAAAATTAGCTCCTTCTCCTGAACAGCCTGTAGAACTATTGCAATAAGGACTATCTTGTTTGCGAAAAGCTGTAGCCATATTAGCAATCCTTTCCCAGGTAGTATAATCATTCCCATTTGGATTTGCAATATCCACAGCATCGCCATATTGGTGTCTACTATATGTATATGTACCTCCATAAAGTTGCGCATTTCGCTGAACAGATCGATACGAACTATTCAGAATTAAAGGCCCTCCCCACTTATTACGAATGTTCTGTAAATGATTAACCATGGATGGGTCTAGATTTGCATAATTAAAAGTAGTGTCGGTTACACCATTAAAAGTAGAATGATTCCATGCATGAGCTGTAGAACTCCATACAAATTCATAAAGCGCAAAATTTTCCGCTAATTTTGTATTAATAGGAATCCCACCATTATTTTCATTCAGGGCATCACAAAACAAGAAAACAGTTGGTGCTTGGTAATATCCCGGAGCAGGAGACGAAGCCGGAGGTAAATTGTTCAAATAATCATTTGTTAAGGTTGAATTTTTTTCGAGTCGAAAAATATTCCCAATGGGATAGCGCGCTACAGCCACTTCATTCGAAAGAGAAGATATATTTCCCGAGGTATCTTGTACGACAACAACATAATACCAATATCCCACCCCTGTAAGAGTATCTGTCCAAGTCGTTGTACTTTGAGAGCTTACAGTACCTACGAAATCATCACTTAAAGACACGCCAGGGTGAGTAGATCTATATATTTGGTAAGCTGCAAAATCTGAATCGGTATTTGCATCCCAGCTAATCGTTAAGTTTGTTGATGTTGCTGTGGTTGTGTATGGCGGATTCGGACTTATGAGTGGTACGGATACATTTGTTACAGCAGAGGGTGGTGTAGAATCGGATCCTGCTGATAACGTTTGTATAGAAAAATCAAAAGATACTGCTTTATTCTGCGAGGCATCTACGGATTCTAATTTAAATGTATAGCGAGTACCTGCATTTAATCCCGATATTGTAATATCGTGAGTTTGTGTCAAAGAAGTACCTGTATCTTGAACCTGGTTTAACGGAGAACTTATTCCATAGTAAACCCGCGTTGTTGCTAGTTCATTTGTTTGCCATGTTATGCGAATGGTGGAAGTTGTCGTATAAAAATATACCTGGCTAATTTCGGGCGGTATCGTATCCTTTGGCTCTACGGGCAAGGGTGCTTCTTCCGTAGGTAAATCATAAGGATTACTGTAACATTGAATAACAATAAAAGAAAGTAACAACAAGAACCCTCTATACATCTTCTTAACCTTATATGTAAGAAAATTTATTCCGGGGCCGAAATAATTTTAAGGTTCGCTTTTCGGCTTTCGCCGAAAAGCCACCTATACAAAAGTTCCTTCATTAAGCCGAGACTGCCAGTTATGGCGAGAATATCCCGAAATAATTGGAAAATGCTTGCCTATTTCTAACTGTCGTATATGATCGGCCATAGGATGAGAGCTACTGCCAACGGTAACCTCGACATTAGGACGCAAACAATATTTAATCGTTCCTCTTACATCCACCACGGTACGCACACGTTTCCCATTTAAATTGGTAAGCGTGGTTAAGTCAAAAGCAGGTAAATTAAAACCTTTGTGAATATCCCCACTCATGGTAACAATCGATCCACCATTAGAGTCTTTCACCTCACCGGAAAAACGATTTTCCCCCCATCTGATTGGAATATCCGTTACAAATTTCGGGTAGCCCCAAATTTCTCTTCCGGCTGCATTTGCTTGTGGTGTAGTCACGGGTAGATCAATAACATACATAGCTAGCTTGCGGTAATTTCCTGGAATCAATAGCTCAGCAAGAGGCATTAAAGGATTCGAACGCTCTTCTTCTACAGCTGCCACGGCTAAGCCTACTTCATTATATATGCCAACCGAAGTGTCATGATACTCATAAAAAACCAAACCCGCTAATGTTTGGTTCAACCAAATAGGTACCGACTTACATCCAGTACCTGCTAACATTTGATTAGCAACCTCTAAAGGTGCGGGCGTAAATATCATATAAAAAGAAACATCATAATATAGGATTGGTAAATCTACATCCCCTTCACTTGTCTTTACTGTCTTTCTTTCCACCTGAAAAAATTCATCGGTTACTCGTTGCATCTTATCCTCCTTATTTCGCTAACGATTCTTCAAAAACTGCTAGCAAATTTATCTGATTTGTTCCTTCGTAAATTTGTGTTAAGCGGACATCGCGCATAGCTTTTTCTGCCACTCTATTTGCAAGAAAACTTTCATTTCCTAAAATGTCCATACAAGTTTCACAAACTTCCATGGCAATATCCGAGCATATTACTTTTACAGCTGATGCAATTGCTTTTTGCGCTGTCCAGTCTTTTGCATAATACCAAATCATGGATCGACCTGCCATGAGCTTACTCTCCATTTGCGCTAGCTTAAATGCAATGATCTGTTTGTTCATAAGACCTGATTTTTTGCAATACTCTAAAGTATCTTCGAGTGCCCCTCGTGCAATCCCAATGGCAATCGCACCAACCGGAATCCGAGAATAATTGAGTGTTTTTTGGTTTAATTTCCAACCATTGCGCAGTCCACCTACAACCCGAGAATCCGGAACAAACACATCTTCAAAAATAAGTTCCGTGGCAGAAGAGGCTTTCTGTCCCATTTTCTTTTCGTTACGACCACAAGAAAAGCCGCATGAAGAAGTATCCACAGCAAAGCATGTCCATGAGTTCGGAATCTCCCTTGGATCTTCGTCTATCGCAGCAAAGGTAGAAACCACACTTGCAATGTCCCCCCCTGAAATAAAGACTTTCCGACCATTTAAAAGCCATCCGCCACGAACTCGTTTTGCTTTTAAGCCAGGCTTGGCTTTTTGAGCACCTTCGGAATCTTCGGCATCGGAACCAGCCCCCGGCTCTGTAATGGCATACGCCGCTAGTTTTGGCACCCCGCGCATATTCGCTTCTTGAAGCGGTAAAATAACTTCTTTAAAGATATTCCAGTCAGCACTTAATATTAAAGGTGCTAATCCTAATGAATGAGCTCCGATCAAAAGACCAATTCCCCCACAGGTGGCACATAGCTCTTCCATTTTAATGGCAGCACAAAGATGAAAAGGATAGCGATAGCGCTGCCAAGGGACTGTCCCAAACGGGATTGGCAACATATCAGAAAAAAGACCTTCTTTCGCAGCTAACCTTAAAATAGCATCTCTACTTTGTACGGATAAACCACGATCACCTTCGTCTCGAAAAGGTTTTAATTTAGACTCTGCAAACTCTCGAACCTCTCGCCTATACTTTGCTAATTCTTTTGGAAGGGTATTGGTATCTCGCTGCCATGAGTTTGTAGGGACATATTCACTAATCTCATCAATAAATCGAACTAAACTTTTTCCAATTGGATCCGGAATCGAACCTAAAACTTGAAAGACTTCTTTTGGTAAAAAGTCCATAACATTCATACTACTTGTTTCCCTTTCTTTAAAAATTCAATAAGAAACAAAGGGGAAGCCGGCATTTGCCTAAGCATGCGAATATGTCGAAAAATTTGTTCCATTCCATAATCTTTCATATAACCATAACCCCCATGAATTTGCATGGCCGACCAAGAAGCTTCTAGTGCAAAATTAGAACAAGTTGTTCTTACATGAATTAAAGAAGCCAAATCTCTTTTTGTAGATAAATAAGGAATGATCGAATCATAGTGTAAAATTGCTTTTTCTATTTTCTGTAACATTTCTTGTATGATATCATGATCGATAATCAATTTTCCACCTTGGTAGCGATCCTGTGCATAAGTATATGCTGTATCATACGCAAGTTTTATGAGTCCGCTTTCTATGGCTAATAAGCTAAAAACTTCCCGAAACAAAATTTCCGAAAAAAGCGGGTTTAAAGACATGGTTTCTATTTCTTGCTGAAGGGTAAGGCGGGAGAGAGATTGTGTTGGAAGACCAAGCCGTTTTTCTAATGGTACTTGCTTGACTACCTTAAACTTTTTCCATTGCTTGTTCTTCCTATCTGCAAGATAAACATGATTCAAAGATACGTCCTGCGGCAATAAAATGAGTGGTTCTTCTGATGCAAACAAAAGAAAAACTTCTTGCTTACCCGTTCTATTTTTTAACCAAGTTTGCAGTGACGTTTGCATGGCGCGAAAAGCTAAATCTACGGATACTAGCCCTAAATTTTCAAAAATGATTCTGTACCAACTGAATACTTCCGGATTGGGATCTTCCGATCCCCACAATGCCCATTCGGATCTTTCTTTAGATAAATAGCCTAACTTTTCTAAAGAAGCTAAATCTTGCTCAACTTGATGAAAGGATACTTCTTTATCAAAAGGTCGATAGTGATTTAAGATCTCTTTTTGGCATAACCGATGGAACTCTTCGGCTAGTTCATCCACATCACCACATTTCAAATATTGACAACACTGTCAAGAATTAACGAATTAATTTGACGATCATTTCGAGTTTCTCGGCCGTATCCATGACTTCGTTAATCCGATTTCCTGCAATGACAAGGGCTGTAGGGGAAAGCTCCCGACGAATAATTTTTTTCCCTTTTAGGCTTCCTACCAATAGTTCCGTTAATTTCGGATCGGATGTTTCTAAA
>RFJE01000044.1 GCA_003695005.1 Candidatus Hydrogenedentota bacterium
ACTTAAAGATGCTAAAAAATGATTTTCTTTTAAAGAGATTTTAGCATATAGAAAAACACCAATACTAATTATTAAAAAAGCAAGCAAAGGAAAGCGCAAATTGCGCCATAATGTATTTGCAGAAGTTCGCCTCCAAGAGAGTAGGGGGCCTAATCCTGTTAGAAATAAAATGGCCAAACCTAATGGTGACATCCATTTGTTAAACCAAATGGCTGTAACAGAAGTTTTCTCGCCATAAACGGCTTCTGTAAAAACAGGATACATTGTTCCCCATATCACGGTTAAAAGGGCAATAAGCAAAATGACATTATTAAACAAAAAACCTGCTTCGCGGGATAAAAACGATTCAATAGGTTTATCTGATTTTAATTCTTTGTATCTTGAAAGAATTAAGACCAATGAAAAAATTGCCATTAAGGCCATAAATCCAGTAAAAAAAGGACCTAAATTAGAGCTGGCAAAAGCATGGACTGAACTTACAACTCCGGAACGAGTTAAAAAAGTACCAAAAATGCACATTAAAAAGGAAATCGTCACGAGGGTCATGTTCCAAACTTTTAGCATATTACGCCGCTCTTGCACAATAACGGAATGCAAAAAAGCAGTCCCTGTAAGCCAAGGCATTAAAGCTGCATTTTCTACAGGGTCCCAGGCCCAATAGCCTCCCCAGCCAAGCTCTTCATAAGCCCATTTGCCACCAAGAAGAATTCCAAAGCCTAAAAAGCCCCATGAAAATAAAGTCCACCTCCGTACCAACGGAATCCATTTTATATGAATGTTTTTTAGCATTAAAACAGACATGGCAATGGCAAAAGGTACAGCAAAAGAGACGTAGCCTAAATATAAAATCGGCGGGTGAATAATCATGGCCCAGTGCTGCAAGAGTGGATTTAAGCCACGGCCATCATTTTGGGAGAGCAAAAAAAGTTTATTTCCTTGTTTCCCTACAAACTGTACAAATGGATCACTGTCCGAAGTAAAGCTACCTAATACGGTAAAAAAAAGGGATGTTAACAAAAGAACAATAATCATTCCGGGAATAAGCTTTGCTTCACGTTTTGAAATATCCGAAAGGGCAATGGCAGAAAAAAGACTCAGCAAAAAGTTCCACCATAAGAGGGATCCTGCTTGTCCTGCCCATACTGAAGTAAAACGGTAAAAGTAAGGTAGAGCATGATTTACATGGTTGGCCACATACACGACCGAAAAATCCGCGGATAGTAGAAGAACAATTAAGGATAAAGTGGCAATGCTAATAAAAATGGCATTTGCATAAACCGATCGAATGGCCAAAAGAGCATAGCTAGATTCTTTTTTAAAAAAGTATAAAATGGCAAAAGTAATCCCTATAAGACTCGATCCTACGCTTAAGACATAGGAAAGCGAGCCTAAAAATGCCATTATTTTACAAACTCTTTTTCAATAAGTCGTAGACGAACCCGATGAATTTCAAGTTCTTTTTCTTTTTGACGAATTTCTTCATCTGTGGTGGCAATTCTTTTGCTAATTTCTTGAATAGCTTCTTTTTCTTCGTCGGGGTCAATTTCTAAAGAAGTACGAGCTCGTTCAATTAAAATGGTTACTTTATCGTGAATCACCTCGGCAAAGCCACCATCAATGGCATAGCGGCCTAAATCATTTTCCGTGCTAATATAAAGAATGCCGGGATCTAGCATAGAGACCACCGGTGCATGTCCTTTATGAACCGTAAAAGGCGCTTTTGATCCGGGGAGGCAAACATATTTTGCCTCCCCTTCAAAAAGAATCCTTTCTGGTGAAACAAGAGATACTTGTATCATATTTAACCCTGCAACTTCTTCGCTTGCTCAACAGCTTCTTCTATCGTACCCACCATGTAAAAAGCTTGTTCGGGTAAATCGTCATATTTACCGGATAAAAGTTCCTCAAAAGAACGAATCGTATCTTCGAGTTTTACGTATTTTCCTTTCATTCCTGTAAACTGCTCGGCTACATGGAATGGCTGCGATAGAAACCTTTCAATCCTACGGGCTCGGTTTACTAAAACTTTGTCTTCTTCAGAAAGCTCTTCCATTCCTAAGATAGCAATAATATCTTGCAAGTCTTTATATCTTTGTAAAATTCGCTGTACTTCCCGAGCTACATTGTAATGCCTTTCTCCTACAATACCCGGTTGCAATGCCCGGCTCGTGGAATCGAGCGGATCCACAGCGGGATAAATTCCTTTTTCTGCAATTTTTCTCGAAAGTACCGTTGTTGCATCTAAGTGAGTAAATGCTGTAGCCGGCGCTGGGTCTGTTAAGTCGTCCGCAGGCACATAAATAGCCTGTACCGAAGTAATAGATCCATGCTTTGTAGAAGTAACCCTCTCTTGTAATGCACCCATTTCTGTAGCGAGAGTAGGTTGGTATCCCACAGCAGAAGGCATCCTACCAAGTAATGCGGAGACCTCGGAACCTGCTTGTGAAAAACGGAAAATATTGTCCACAAAAAGAAGTACGTCCGTACCAGATGAATCTCGTAACCATTCGGCCATCGTAAGAGCTGTTAAGCCTACTCTTAGACGTGCTCCCGGTGGCTCGTTCATTTGACCATATACTAAACAGGCTTTGTCAATGACACCACTTTCTTGCATCTCTAGCCAGAGATCCGTACCTTCTCTTGTACGCTCACCTACGCCGGCAAATACAGAATAACCGCCATGTTGCTTTGCAATATTATTGATAAGCTCCATAATAATCACTGTTTTGCCTACACCGGCGCCTCCAAATAAACCTGTCTTTCCACCCCGAATGTATGGCTCTAATAAATCAATGACCTTAATTCCTGTTTCAAAAATTTCTGTTTTAGGTTCAATTTGTTCTAGCGGTGGTGCTTCTTGGTGAATTGGCCTACGCTCTTCTACTTTTAATTCCGGACCTTCGTCCACAGTTTCCCCTAAAACATTAAAAATACGTCCGAGTGTATTTAAGCCAACTGGTACGGAAATCGGTGCACCTGTATTGATAACTTCCTGACCTCGAACAACACCATCTGTACTTCCGAGCGCAACAGCACGAACCTTTCCTCCTCCTAAGTGCTGCTGCACCTCACAGACAAGCCTCTTGCCATTGACGTTCAACTCAATTGCGTTGTAAAGTTCGGGCATATCGGCTTCTTCAAAGCCAGCATCAATTACAGAACCAATGACCTGTACAACTTTTCCTTTTGTTTGTTTTGCTTCGCTCATTTTATTCTCCTCTTTAATGTCATTTTTATCCTAATGCATCTGCGCCGGCAACAATTTCGGCGATTTCTTGCGTAATTTTTGCCTGACGTGCGCGGTTATAAGTCCTTGTTAATTCTTTTATCATATCTGTTGCTGCATCGGTTGCATTTTTCATTGCAATTCGTCGTGCCACATGCTCACTTGCAATGGATTCTAATTGTGCTGTATAAAAAGCTATGCGCACAGAATCCGGCAATAAAGAAGTTAAAATTGTTTTTGGATCTGATACATTTGAGCTACCAGGAACCAATGCCCAGGAAATTGAATTAA